>NZ_JCBAJO010000192.1:0-8958 GCF_059772245.1 Cupriavidus sp. R6-3 | reverse complement strand
CGCTCCACGCCTTGCCACGCCATCTGCGTCATCCTCCTGCCCCTGCTATGCCGCTTGCTCGGCGGGCGTTGCCGCGCCGGCCTGCGTTGCCTGCGCGGCCTGCGCCGATCCGGCCGGCGGGAAGCGTTTGGCATCCACCAGCTTCAGGGTCGCGCTGACGCTGCCTTCGCGCCCGTCCTCGAACTTGACGCGCGTCTCGATGAACTGCTCCGGGCGTCCGGCGTACAGCGCGTCGATCAGCACCCCGTACTTCTCCGCGATGAAGCCGCGGCGCACCTTGCGGGTGCGGGTCAGCTCGTCGTCGTCGGGATCGAGCTCCTTGTGCAGGATCAGGAAACGCGCGATCTGCGAGCCCGACAGCGCCGGATCCTTGGCCAGATCGGCATTGACCTGCTCCACGCATTCGGCGATCAGGTCGATCACCTGCGGCTGCGCGGCCAGGTCGATATAGCCGGCGTAGGGCAGGTGGCGCCGTTCGGCCCAGTTGCCGACCGCCTCGAAGTCGATGTTGACGAAGGCGCAGACGCGGTCGCGGCCGGTGCCGAAGGCCACCGCTTCCTTGATGTACGGGAAGAACTTGAGCTTGTTCTCGATGTACTTGGGCGCGAACATCGAGCCGTCCACCAGCTTGCCGACGTCCTTGGCGCGATCGATGATCTTCAGATGGCCGTCGGCGTCGATCACGCCGGCGTCGCCGGTCATGAAGTAGCCCTCGTCGTTGATCGCCTCTCGTGTCGCGTCGTCGCGCTTGTAGTAGGCCTTCAGCAGGCCCACGCCGCGCACCAGCACCTCGCCGTTCTCGGCGATGCGGATCTCCATGCCGGGCGCGGCCGGGCCGACCGAATCGAACTTGACCTGGCCGTCGGGCTGCAGGCAGACATAGGCGCAGGTCTCGGTCTGGCCGTAGAACTGCTTCAGGTTGATGCCGATCGAGCGATAGAAGCGGAACAGGTCCGGACCGATCGCCTCGCCCGCGGTATAGGCCACGCGGATGCGGCTCATGCCGAGCACGTTGCGCAGCGGGCCGTAGACCAGCGATTCGCCCAGCGCGTAGCGCATGCGCTCGAGCAGCGGCACGGGGCGGCGATCGAGGATGTCGGCGCCGCAGCGGCGCGCCACGTCCATGGCCCAGCCGAACAGCTTGCGCTTGAGCCAGCCGGCGTCCTCCATGCGGATCATCACCTGCGTCAGCAGGCTTTCGTAGATGCGCGGCGGCGCGAAGTAGTAGGTCGGGCCGATCTCGCGCAGATCGGTCATCACGGTCTCGCGCGACTCGGGGCAGTTGACAGTGAAGCCGGCGGCCAGCGCCTGGGCGTACGAGAACAGGTTGTCGCCGACCCAGGCCATCGGCAGGTATGACAGCACGTCGTCGTCGGGACCGAGCCGGTCGAACTCGCAGCCGTGCATCGCCGCGCCGATCAGGCCGCGGTGCGAATGGCAGACGCCCTTGGGCTTGCCGGTGGTGCCCGAGGTGTACAGGATGATCGCGGTATCGTCCGGGTCGCCGGCCGTCACGGCCTCGTCGAAGAAGCCCGGATGCGCGCGGTCGTATTCGCGGCCGATCTCCTGCAGGCGCTCGTACGACATCAGCGACGGATGGTCGTAATCGCGCAGCCCGCGCGGGTCTTCGTAGACCAGATGGCGCACCGCGCCACCCTGGGCTGCCAGCTCTTCCTCGACCTCGAGCAGCTTGTCGACCTGCTCCTGGTCCTCGACCACCGCGAAGGCGATTTCGGCATCGCGCAGCACGTAGACCATCTCGCTGGCGATCGCGTCCTGGTACAGCGGCACCGGCACGCCGCCCAGCGCCTGCGCGGCGGTCATGGCCCAGTACAGCCGGGGACGGTTGTCGCCGACCACCGCCAGGTTCATGCCGCGGCCGAAGCCCAGCGCGGCCAGTCCGCAGGCCAACGCACGTACCTCTTGCGCCGCCTGCGACCAGCTGCTCGTCTGCCAGATACCGAGATCCTTCTCGCGATAGGCCGGATGATCCGGCCGCTGCTGCGCGTGCGCCAGCAGCAGTCGCGGGAAGGTCGTTGCCGACCTGTCCTGCATCGCTGTCTCCTGTCCCTCCGACGGGTGGGTTCCCGCCGGTGCCAAGCGCCGGTGCCGATCGTTATACTTGCCCCTGGTCGTCCGAAGGCCAGCAGGCCGCCGCGCGCCAGGGATATCGTGGCCGCGCCTTGAGCGCGGGTCGGTCCGTGGTGAACGTAAGATAGCCGATGCCCCTCCCCCCGGTTGTCACGTCGGTGACAATTCCGGGTTAATCCCTAGCGGAGTCCCCGCCGGACTCCCGACCGGAGCCAAGCAGGCATGCTCAACGACTTTCTCGACCGGTGCATCTGGGCCGCCGACCTCAGCGACGAACAGCGCCAGCGGGTGCGGCAGGCCATGTTCGTGCGCGAATACAACCCCGGCGATTACGTCTGCCACAAGGGCGAAATGGCCGAGCACTGGCTGGGCGTGCTGGAGGGGATCGTCAAGATCACCACGGTGTCGCCATCGGGCAAGTCGGTGACCTTCACCGGCGTGCCGACCGGCGGATGGTTCGGCGAAGGGGCCGCGCTGAAGCAGGAGATCCGCAAGTACGACGTGATGGCGCTGCGCCATTCGCGCATCGCCTTCCTGCCGCGCGAGACCTTCCAATGGCTGCTCGATACCAGCCTGCCCTTCACGCGCTTTCTGCTGACCCAGCTGAACGAGCGGCTCGGCCAGTTCATTGCCGCGGTCGAATACGAGCGGCTGCTCGATATCGACTCGCGCGTGGCGCGCGCGGTGTCGTCGCTGTTCAACGAGCACCTCTATCCGGGCATCGGCACCAAGCTGGAGATTTCGCAGGAGGAGATCGGACTGCTGGCCGGCATTTCGCGCCAGCGGGCGAACCAGGCCCTGAAGGTGCTGGAGCAGCAGGGCCTGGTTCGGGTCGACTATGGCGAGATCGAAGTGCTCGATCTCGAGGGACTGCGCCAGTACGGCGAATGAGGCATCGGATTCAGACCGGCACCTTTTCGGCCGGCACCTTGCTTGCGGAGGAGGACGGCTCCGACTGCTGGTTCGGTGCGCTGCCGTTGCCGAGCGAACGCCACTGCCGCTGATCGCCCTGCTGGTTTGGCTCGGTCGGGTGAAACACGGGCAAGGATTCGAATTTGCCGTCCTTATAGAGGGTGACGGGCTTGTTGCAGTCGGCCTCCGTCACGTTGGCAAGCCGCGGGAACACGTTCTTGAGATCCTGCCTGAGCGCGTACGCCGCAGCCTGGCGCTGCGAGACCGGATCCGCCGCCACCGGGCCCGAACGCGCCGCGTCCTCGTCCCGCATGATGACGCGGTCCGCGGAGAAGTCGTTCTGGCCCGGTGCGACACGGGCTGCCCGGTCCGCATCGCCTGCCCAGCGATGGAGGTAGGCGAAGGTCGTATTGCCGATCCGCAGATTGCCGGTCAGCTTGAGCAACAGATCTTTCGCCGCGTCGCCTTCGGGCGTGTCCTGGAAACGCAAATCCTCGCGGAGCGCCTGGACGCTTTCCATGACAAGCGGCAGGATTTCGTTCTGGTAGAACCGCCCGAGCGAGCTGTCGAAAACCGTCTGATGCAGTGCCCTGGCATCGCTTTCGACATCCTTCGGCACCTCGGCCAGCTTGATGGTCTTCCAGGCCCACTTCGCCATGTTGCGCTGTCCCAGCGGCACGAAGCGCAATGCCTCGCCATCCTCGCGCGATGCGACCGCAAGCACTTCCTCGCCAGGCGCGTCGCCGGACAGGCGCTCCAGCAGTCCCGGCTTGCGTGTGAAGTGCACCAGCCGTACGCGCGCCGGCAAGGCGGAGCCCGCCGCGCGATCGGCATGCAGGGCCTGCGCCGCCTCGCCATTCACACCGCATTGCCGCACGACCTCGCGCACGAAGGCGGCGAGCCGCTTTCCGGCGAGATGGGGCTTGACCTTCTGCTGGATTTTCTCGATCAGCCTCTCGCGCGCATCCAGCACCGTCGATACCACGGGATCGCCCTTGTCGCGACACACGCCATTCAGGATGGTCTGAAAGCGCTGTGCCGCGGACGCACGGCAGGATGCCATGGCTTTGTCGACCGCGCGGGCAAGGGCGCGCCGCGTTGTCCGGGTCGGCTCCGGCCTGCCCTTCTTCACCGTGCAGATCATCAGCGGCCTGACGTCGTTATCCTGGTCATCCCGGACGATCGCGCTGGCCGACGCTTCCAGCAGCCGGGGCGCTTCGTCTTCGATCGTCGCCACCATGAAACGACCCATCAATTCGGCCATGTTCCGATAATCGCAGCCCTGTCTCTGGCCCTTGGCAATGCGCAGCAACCGCTCCATGTCGCGCTGGACGCGCTCCTTCCCGTGCGTTGCGACGCTCGGCGCGTGAAGGCGAAACTCGATGGCATCGCCCCCGCTCTTGAAGGACAGCACCAGGATGTCGCCCTCGATCCTGGTCTTGCTTCGGTCGATATGCGTCAGGCCCACCGGACCGCCCTCGGCACAGCGGATCCACGCATCGATTTCCCCGGGGTTCAGCGGCGCCAGTGATCCCAGCGTGCGTTCCGATATCGCCCGGTTCGTCGGCACCGCGTTGCCGCGCCGGTCGGAGGGGCCCTGGCCGGCTTCGGCGTTCCGCGCCTCGATGTCGGGCCACAGTTCGTCGACGATGCGATCGACATGCGCGCGCATGTCCTTGACCAGGCCAGTCGTGATGGTGGACCCGCTGCGCAGCGCCCGCTCCATGGTGCGCGTGCTGCTGCGGAAGAACAGAAAGTCCATCAACTGCATCAGTCGCGTCTGCACCAACGACTCGCCGTTCTCGAACTCGCGCCGGATGCACAGTTGCCGTGTTTTCCCCTTTGTGGCCCACGTCAGCGTGAAGATGTTCTCGCCGATCTGAAACCTGCCACTCGGCTCCGCCCCGGCGGCGTTCTGCCCCAGGACGCGCTTCACGAAGTCGCCTGGATTGTTCCGCACCTCGTTGTAGAACTGCTCGTAGTCCGTCTTCTTCACCGTTCCGATAAAGGTCGCCATGACTTTCAATCCTCATAGAGTGAATGAGGCGGTCATCGTACGGATCAAGGCCAGACCACTTTTCGGAAAGCGAACGATCCTTTCCCATGCCGTCCGGCCTCGCCGAACGCGTCGTCGCGCGACCTTCGCATTCGGCTTGCGCCGTGCGTCATGCGTCCATCATCGACGGCATGCCGCACGGCCGGCACCACCGCGGTGTGCATGTGGTTGTCGCAACATCACCGCATGGCGCTGGAACAGGTCGCCCGAGGCGGCGCTGCGAAGGTATCGGGTTTGGCCGGCATGAAGGACCTGCCTCGCGTCGGAGTCGGTGGCCGCTTACGCGTTCCGTTACGCGTTCCGTTACGCGTTCCGTTACGCACTCCGTTACGCGTTCCGTTACGCACTCCGTTACGCACTCCGTTACGCATTCCGTTACGCATTCCGTCGCACGGCGCGGTGTCCGTCATGCCGGCAGCGGAACGCTATTTCGCCGCGCTGTAGACGTAGACTCCCCTGCCCGTCTTGCGGCCGAGGTAGCCGGCGGCCACCATCTCGCGCATCAGCATGGCGGGGCGGTACTTCGGATCGGCGAACTCGGCGTACAGCACCTCCATCACGGCCAGCATGGTGTCGAGCCCGATCATGTCCGCCAGCGCCAGCGGGCCGATCGGATGATTGCAGCCGAGCTTCATCCCTTCGTCGATTTCCTCCGGCGAGGCCAGGCCCTCGCCGAGCACGCAGAAGGCCTCGTTGATCATCGGGCACAGGATGCGGTTGACGACGAAGCCCGGGCTGTTCTTCACCGTGATCGGATACTTGCCAAGCTGCTTCGACAGCTGCTCGACCGCCGCGTGCGCGGCGTCGCTGGTCTGCAGGCCGCGGATCAGCTCGACCAGCGCCATCATCGGCACCGGGTTGAAGAAGTGCATGCCGATGAAGCGTTCGGGGCGGCTGATCGCCGCGGCCAGCTTGGTGATCGAGATCGACGAGGTGTTGGACGCGACGATGGTGTCCTCGCCGACCAGCGCATCGACCTGCTTCAGGATCTTGAGCTTGAGCTCGTAGTTCTCGGTGGCGGCCTCGATCACGATCTGGGCGGCCTTCAGGTCCTCGTAGGCGGTCGAGCCCCGCACGCGCGCGAGCGCCGCGTTCTTGTCGGCCTCGGTGATCTTGTCCTTCCTGATCAGGCGGTCCAGGCTGCCGGCGATGGTGGCGATGCCCTTGTCGACCGCGGCCTGGCTGATATCGACCATCACGACATCGAGCCCGACCACCGCGCACGCCTGCGCGATGCCGTTGCCCATGGTGCCTGCGCCGATGATGCCGACGGTGTGGATTGTCATGCTGTCTCCCTGCTTGCGGATGGAATGGAAATGGAAATGGAAAGGGTATGGATGCGGATCGCGTGAATGCGGATCGCGTGAATGCGGACGGGCGTCAGCCCAGCGCCGCGACGATGCGCGCCGCATGCTGCTGCAGCACCGCCGGGTCCTGCGGCTCGCTGGCGTGGCCGCGCAGCGGGCGGTCGGCGTAGCGCGGCACGATATGGAAGTGCACGTGCGGTACGGTCTGGCCGGCGGCGGCGCCATTGAACTGGCCGATCGACAGGCCGTCCGGGCCGAACGCGTCGCGCACCGCGCGGGCGATGCGCTGGGTGGTGCGGATCGCGGCCTGCGCGGCGCCTTCGGACAGGTCGAACAGCTCGGCGGCGGCCTCCTTGGGCAGCACCAGCACGTGGCCGTCCGACTGCGGCATGATGTCCATGAAGGCCAGCGTGTCGGCGTCTTCGTAGACCTTGTGGCAAGGCAGCTCGCCTCGCAGGATTCGGGCAAAGATATTGTTCGGGTCGTACACCGTGAGCTCCGGTTCGGGAATGCGCGACTGCGCCGGAATCGCGCCGGGGGCCGCTGGACTGGCAGCGATGGATCGACAGCCCGGCGGCAAGGCAGCGCCGCTTGCGAGTTTAACGCACGGTCGTGCGAATTCGCCGTCCAAGGGCGAGGCAACAGCAGGCCACCGCAGCAAGCGGCCGAAGCAAACGACCGCGCGGGACGTGGCGGTCCCGCGCGGTCGCTCCCCGCAGTCGCCGCCTGTTCGGCGGACGCTACATGTTCCGCCGATACTGTCCGCCAACCTCGAACAGCGCATGCGTGATCTGCCCGAGCGAGCAGACCCGCACCGCGTCCATCAGCACCGCGAACACGTTCTCGTCGTCGATCACCGCCTGGCGCAGCCGCGCCAGCATCGCCGGCGCCGCGTCGGCGTGGCGGGCGTGGAATGCCTGCAGCCGCCGCAGCTGGCTCTGCTTCTCGTCCTCGCTGGAGCGTGCCAGTTCGAGCGTGGCCGGGGTCGGATCGCCGTCGGGATTGCGGAAGGTATTGACGCCGATGATCGGCAGCGAGCCATCGTGCTTGCGCTGCTCGTAGAGCATCGACTCTTCCTGGATCTTGGCGCGCTGGTAGCCGGTCTCCATCGCGCCGAGCACGCCGCCGCGCTCGGCGATCCGCTCGAACTCCTGCAGCACCGCCTCCTCCACCAGGTCGGTCAGTTCCTCGATCAGGAAACTGCCCTGGTTCGGGTTCTCGCACTTGGCGACGCCCCATTCGCGATTGATGATCAGCTGGATCGCCAGCGCGCGCCGCACCGACTCCGCCGTCGGCGTGGTGATCGCCTCGTCGTAGGCGTTGGTGTGCAGCGAATTGCAGTTGTCGTAGATCGCGATCAGCGCCTGCAGCGTGGTGCGGATGTCGTTGAAGTCGATCTCCTGCGCATGCAGCGAGCGGCCCGAGGTCTGGATGTGGTACTTCAGCTTCTGGCTGCGCTCGTTGGCGCCGTACTTGTCGCGCAGCGTGACGGCCCAGATGCGGCGCGCGACGCGGCCCAGCACGCTGTACTCGGGGTCCATGCCGTTCGAGAAGAAGAACGACAGGTTGGGCGCGAAGTCGTCGATATGCATGCCGCGCGCCAGATAGGCCTCGACATAGGTGAAGCCGTTGGCCAGCGTGAAGGCCAGCTGCGAGATCGGATTCGCGCCGGCCTCGGCGATGTGATAGCCGGAGATCGACACCGAGTAGAAGTTGCGCACCTGATGATCGACGAAGTACTGCTGGATGTCGCCCATCACCTTCAGCGAGAACTCGGTCGAGAAGATGCAGGTGTTCTGGCCCTGGTCCTCCTTCAGGATGTCGGCCTGCACGGTGCCGCGCACGTTCTGCAGCACCATCGCGCGGATCTTCGCCGCCTCGCCGGCATCGGGCTCGCGGCCCTGCTCGCGGCGGAAGCGGTCGAGCTGCTGATCGATCGCGGTGTTCATGAACATCGCCAGGATCGCCGGCGCCGGGCCGTTGATCGTCATCGACACCGAGGTCTGCGGATCTATCAGGTCGAAGCCGTCGTACAGCACCTTCATGTCGTCGAGCGTCGCGATCGAGACGCCCGAATTGCCGACCTTGCCGTAGATGTCGGGTCGCAGGTCCGGGTCCTCGCCGTACAGCGTGACCGAATCGAAGGCCGTCGACAGCCGCTTGGCCGGCATGCCCTCGGAAACCAGCTTGAAGCGGCGGTTGGTGCGGAAGGCATCGCCCTCGCCGGCGAACATCCGCGTCGGGTCCTCGTTCTCGCGCTTGAAGGGGAACACGCCCGCGGTGTAGGGGAAATAGCCCGGCAGGTTCTCGCGCATCAGCCAGCGCAGCAGCTCGCCCTCGTCGGTAAAGCGCGGCAGCACGACCTTGCGCAGCCGCGTGCCCGACAGCGTGGTGGTGACGAGCCCGGTGCGCAGGTCCTTGCCGCGGATCGTCACCACGTGCTCGTCGCCGCTGTAGGCTTCGCGCAGCGCGGGCCAGCCGGCCAGCAGCGCGCGCTCGGTCTCGCCCAGCGCGCCGTCGCGCGCGGCTTCGAGCGTCTCCAATGCCTGCAAGGCCTGCGGTGCCTGCCGCGCATCGGCGCCCGCGGCAGCC
>NZ_JCBAJO010000191.1:0-8966 GCF_059772245.1 Cupriavidus sp. R6-3 | reverse complement strand
GACGGCTGCACCGGCGACGCCGCCGAGGGCGCCACCCAGTGCGTTATTCATGTCGCTCGCGAATGCAGGCAGCGTCGTCGATGCCGCCAGGGCGAGGGCCACGGTCATATTGCGAACGAGTCGGCGAGACATAGTGTTTTTCCTCTGGTTGCCAAACTGTGATGCAAGTGTAGATTTTGGGCACGGACATTGCTGTAACTGCCTGTAAGCCTTTATTAATGCTGCAGAAACGCAACAAAGGCTGCCCGTGGGCAGCCTTTGACATGTTGACAGCTTGTCGTCTTCCCCAAGGAGGAGAACCCGGCGATCTCGTCAGGACAACGACACACCGGATTCCCCGCCCGGGAGCCTCGGCAGCTCGGCAACTGCGGCTCAGGCGCTCAGTAGCTCGCAGGGTCAGCAGCTCAGCAGCTCAGCAGCACTTGCCCTGCCCGCCGCCGTAACGCGCCTCCTGCCGCTCGCGGAAGAACTCCTCGTAGCTCATCGGCTCGCGGTCCGGATGCGTGCTTTCCATATGGGCCACATAGGTCTGGTAGTCGGGCAGCCCGACCATCAGCCGCAGCGACTGGCCCAGGTAGCGGCCCATTTGGCCCATCTTGTTCAGCGGATCCAGCATGGCGTTCCTTCTGCGTGGGGTTTGACGTTACGGCGTCGGCATCGGCTTCGACGCCTGACTCAGCGCTGCGCCGAAGCGGCCGCCGGCAGCGGCTCGAACGGCGTCTCGTGCGCGGTCGGCCGTGCCTGGGCGCCGGCGCGCAGGCCGGTACGCAGGCCGTAATAGACGATCGACAGCACCACCGCCATGAACAGCGCGCACAGGCCCGCGTCCAGGTAGTCGTTGAACACGATGCGGTGCATCTGCTCCATCGTCTTGGCCGGCGCCAGCACCGTACCCTGGGCGATCGCGTCGCTGAACTTGCTGGCGTGCGACAGGAAGCCGATCTTCGGGTCGGCATGGAACAGCTTCTGCCAGCCGGCGGTCAGCGTGCAGATCAGCAGCCAGACGGTCGGCAGCAGCGTGACCCAGGCATAGCGGCCGCGCTTCATCTTGACCAGCACGCAGGTGCCCAGCACCAGCGCCACAGCGGCCAGCATCTGGTTCGAGATGCCGAACAGCGGCCACAGCGTGTTGATGCCGCCCAGCGGATCGACCACGCCTTGGTACAGGAAGTAGCCCCAGGCGCCGACGCACAGCGCGGTCGCGATCAGGTTGGCCGGCAGCGAGTCGGTACGGCGCATCGACGGCACGAAGCTGCCCAGCAGGTCCTGCAGCATGAAGCGGCCGGCGCGGGTGCCCGCGTCGACGGCGGTCAGGATGAACAGCGCCTCGAACAGGATGGCGAAGTGGTACCAGAACGCCATCATGGCCTGGCCGCCGACCACCTGGTGCAGGATGTGGGCGATGCCGACCGCCAGCGTCGGCGCGCCGCCGGCGCGCGAGATGATGGTGTTTTCGCCGACGTCCCTGGCGGTCTGCACCAGCACGTCGGGCGTGATCACGAAGCCCCAGTTCGACACCGCCTGGGCCACCGCCTCCGGCGTGGTGCCGATTGCCGCGGCCGGGCTGTTCATCGCGAAGTAGACGCCCGGCTCGATCACCGAGGCGGCCACCAGCGCCATGATCGCGACGAAGGACTCGGCCAGCATCGCGCCGTAGCCGATGAAGCGCGCGTGGGTCTCGTTCTCCAGCAGCTTGGGCGTGGTGCCCGATGAGATCAGCGCGTGGAAGCCCGACACCGCGCCGCAGGCGATGGTGATGAACAGGAACGGGAACAGGTTGCCCGACCAGACCGGACCGCCGCCTTCGGCGAACTGCGTGAAGGCCGGCATCTTCAGTTCCGGCGCGACGATCAGGATGCCGACCGCCAGCGCGATGATGGTGCCGATCTTCAGGAAGGTCGACAGGTAGTCGCGCGGAGCCAGCAGCAGCCACACCGGCAGCACCGCGGCGACGAAGCCGTAGCCGATCAGCATCCAGGTCAGCGCCTTGCCGTCGAAGGTGAACAGCGGCGCCAGCGTGGTGCTCTCGTGCACGTACTGGCCGCCGACGATGGCGAGCATCAGCAGCACGAAGCCGATCACCGACACCTCGCCGATGCGGCCCGGGCGGATGTAGCGGGTGTAGACGCCCATGAACAGCGCGATCGGGATCGTCACCGCCACCGTGAAGGTGCCCCACGGCGAATCGGCCAGCGCCTTGACCACGATCAGCGCCAGCACGGCGAGGATGATGATCATGATCATGAAGCAGCCGAACAGCGCGATCATGCCGGGCACCGTGCCCATCTCGGCCTTGACCAGGTCGCCCAGCGAGCGGCCGTCGCGGCGGGTCGAGATGAACAGCACCATGAAGTCCTGCACCGCGCCGGCGAACACCACGCCGGCCAGGATCCACAGCATGCCGGGCATGTAGCCCATCTGCGCGGCGAGCACCGGTCCGACCAGCGGTCCGGCGCCGGCGATCGCGGCGAAGTGGTGGCCGAACAGCACCGCCTTGTTGGTCGGCACGTAGTCCAGGCCGTCGTTATGGCGCCAGGCCGGCGTCATCCGTTTCGGGTCCAGCTGCATCACCTTGTCGGCGATGAAGCGGCTGTAGTAGCGGTAAGCGATCAGATAGATGCAGATCGCGGCGACCACGATCCACAAGGCACTGACGGCTTCGCCGCGCGACAGTGCAACGGTGGCGAAGGCAAACGCGCCGAGCACGGCGACGGCCAGCCACATCAGGTGTTGCCCGATGCGATTCATAGTGAAGGTCTCCTCAGACCACATGGAACAAAGCCCGCAGAGCGACAAGGGCCGGTGGACCGCTCGGCGCGCACGGTGGCACGCGCGCCGTCGGGCGGCGAATGGCGGGGGATCGGGGGCAAGCTGTCTCCAGATTTCAGCGGCGCCCGGTCCCTCGACTTCCGGTCCGGATCTTGTCTGGCAGGCGGGGCGATACGCCGGTGCGGGGCACTGGCGCATCCCGTTGCGAATGACTTCGCGCCTGGCCTGGCGGCCGGTCGCGCGTCGGCGTGTAGTATTGACACCCGCCAATCGAGGCACAAGCGCGTAACTACGCAGCGATCCTGCGTAGTACTACGCAACGGGACGGTGAGACGCCGCTTCCCAGGCATCCGTGTTTACCCTGGTCACGATGAAACTCCGCCAGAAGATTCTGCTGCTCGCGGTGGCGCCGCTGGCGATCGCCATGCTTGGCATCGCGCTGGCGGTGCACTATCAGGCCACCGCGCTGGTCCGCCACGAGCGCGCGCTGGTCGAGGCCGCCTATCTGCAGAGCAAGGAAACCGAACTGCGCCACTACGTGCAGCTGGCCCAGAGCGCGATCGCCCCGCTGGTCAAGTCGGGCCGCAACGACGAGGCCACGCGCCAGGCCGCGATGCAGGCGCTGGCGGGGCTGGACTACGGCCCGGACGGCTACTTCTTCCTGTACGACCTGAACGGCCGCAACCTGATGCACCCGCGCCAGCCGGACCTGATCGGCAGGAACCTGTGGGACCTGCGCGATCCCGAGGGCGCGCTGCCGATCCAGCAATTGATCGCGGCGGCACGCGCGGGCGGCGGCGCGGTGCGCTATCGCTGGGAGAAGCCGTCGACGCGGCAGATGGCGCCCAAGCTCGGCTATGTGGTCGCGGTGCCGGAATGGGGCTGGATGCTCGGCACCGGCATCTACCTGGACGATGTCGAACGCACGCTGCGCGAGCTCGACAAGCGCGCCGAGACCGATATCCGCGCCACGCTGGCGTGGATCGGCGCGATCGCCGCGATCAGCATCCTGCTGGTCGGCGCGGGCGGGCTGGCGTTGAACATCAGCGAGCATCGCGAGGCCGACGCCAAGCTGCGGCAGCTGGCGCAGCGCGTGGTGCGCTCGCAGGAGGACGAACGCGCGCGACTGTCGCGCGAGCTGCATGACGGCGTCAGCCAGCTGCTGGTGTCGGTCAAGCTGGTGCTCGAAACCGCGCTGAACCGGCTCGCGCAGGCGCCCACCGACGGCGGTGCGGTGACGCCCGTGCTGGGCATGGCGCTGAACCGGCTGGAGACGGTGTTCAACGAGGTGCGGCGCGTTGCCCGCAATCTGCGTCCGGCGCTGCTCGACGATCTGGGCCTGCAGGCCGCGTTGCAGCATCTGGCGCGCGAGATGCAGGGCGCGAGCGGACTGAAGATCGATATCGACTGCCACGGCGTGCCGCGGCCGCTGTCGGATGAAGCGGCCACCGCGCTGTACCGCATCGCGCAGGAGGCGCTGACCAATGTCGAGCGCCACGCCAATGCGCGGCGGGTCCAGCTGACGCTGTCGTATGCCGAGTCCGGCGTCGCGCTGGTGGTGCAGGACGACGGCAGCGGCTTCGATCTCGAGCGCGTGCAGCGCGACCCGCGCGGCGGCATCGGACTGCGCAATCTGCGCGAGCGCATCGCCAGCCTCGGCGGCGAATTCGATATCCAGTCCGCCCCGGGCGGCACGCGCCTGCGGGCGTATCTGCCGGCCTCGGCGTTCGTGCCCGACACGCGGGCGCTCGCCAGGACGGCGGACGCGCCGCCGGGCGCCCCGTCCCACTCTTCCCCGCTGTCCCGATGAGTTCCTTCTCCGAACCCTACCGTCCCGCGCGCGTGCTGCTGGTCGACGACCACACGCTGGTGCGCGACGGCATGCGCATGCATCTGGCCCTGCAGCCGAGTGTGACCGTGGTCGGCGAGGCCGACGACGGTGAAGCGGCGCTGGCCTGGCTGGCGCGCCGCCAGCCGGATGCGCTGCCCGACCTGCTGATCACCGATATCGGCATGCGCGGCATGGGCGGTATCGCGCTGGCGGACGCGCTGCACCAGCGCTATCCCGAGATCGCGGTGCTGATGCTGTCGATGCACGACAACCTCGAATACGTCCGCCAGGCGATGCGCGCCGGCGCGCGCGGCTACGTGCTCAAGGACGCCCCGGCCGACGAACTGCTGGCCGCGATCGACGCCGTGCTGGCCGGCCGCGTGTTCTACAGCGCCCGCATCGCGCGCCGCATGATCGAGGAAGGTCCGGCTCCGCATCCGCTCGATGCACTGACCCCGCGCGAGCGCGACATCCTGAACGGCATCGGCCGGGGCCTCGCCAACAAGGAGATCGCGGCGTCCCTCGGCGTGTCGGTGCGCACGGTGGAGACGCATCGGCTGAACCTCAAACGCAAGCTCGGCATCGAGGGGCGCGCGGGCTTGGTCAAGTATGCGGTGGAGCAGTTGGGGGGCGAAGCGAATGGCGGGTGAGGCGAAGGCGAAGCGTTGATGGCGCCCAGGCTGGCCTGTCGAGCAAAAACGCCGGACGAAAAAAAAGCCCTCGCGCACAACATCGCGAGGGCTTCGTTTTTTGCCGTCGCGCTTGCCGATGGCAAGCGCGACGTGCGGCACTACCGCATCAGGCCGCCAGCCGCTTGGCCAGCGCGTCCTTGGTTTCGGACAGCGCCTGCGGCAGATGGTGCTTGAGCTGGGTGAACAGCTCTTCGTGCAGCGCCAGTTCCTGTTCCCAGGCGGCGCGGTCGATCGAGGTCACCTTCTGGAACTGCTCGGGCGAGAAGTCCAGGCCTTCCCAGCGCAGGTCCTCGTAGCGCGGCGAGGTGCCGAACACGTGCTCGGTGCCCTGGCCCCGGCCTTCGACGCGGTCGATCATCCACGACAGCACGCGCATGTTCTCGCCGAAGCCCGGCCACACGAAGTTGCCGGCCTCGTCCTTGCGGAACCAGTTGACGCAGTAGATCTTCGGCAGCTTGGCGCCGGCGGCCTCGAGCTTGTTGCCCAGCGCCAGCCAGTGGCCGAAGTAGTCGCTCATGTTGTAGCCGCAGAACGGCAGCATCGCGAACGGATCGCGGCGCACCACGCCCTGCTGGCCGGCGGCCGCGGCGGTGGTTTCCGAACCCATGGTGGCGGCCATGTAGACGCCTTCGGTCCAGTTGCGGGCCTCGGTCACCAGCGGCACCGTGGTCGAGCGGCGGCCGCCGAAGATGAAGGCGTCGATCGGCACGCCGGCCGGGTTGTCCCAGTTCGCGTCGATCGATGGGCACTGCGATGCCGGCGCGGTGAAGCGCGCGTTCGGGTGGGCGGCCTTGGCGCCCGTCTGCCTGGCGATCTCCGGCGTCCAGTCCTTGCCCTGCCAGTCGATCAGGTGGGCCGGCGCTTCCTTGGTCATGCCTTCCCACCAGACGTCGCCGTCATCGGTCAGCGCGACGTTGGTGAAGATGACGTTTTCCTTCAGCGTCGCCATCGCATTGAAGTTGGTCTTCTCGCTGGTGCCCGGGGCCACGCCGAAGTAGCCGGCTTCCGGGTTGATCGCGTACAGGCGGCCGTCCTTGCCCGGCTTGATCCAGGCGATGTCGTCGCCGATGGTGGTGACCTTCCAGCCCTCGAAACCCTTGGGCGGAATCAGCATCGCGAAGTTGGTCTTGCCGCAGGCCGACGGGAAGGCCGCCGCGACGTGGTACTTCTTGCCCTCGGGCGAGGTCACGCCGAGGATCAGCATGTGTTCGGCCAGCCAGCCCTCGTCTCGGCCCATGGTCGAGGCGATCCGCAGCGCGAAGCACTTCTTGCCCAGCAGCGCGTTGCCGCCGTAGCCCGAGCCGAACGACCAGATCTCGCGCGTCTCGGGGAAATGGACGATGTACTTGGTCGGGTTGCACGGCCACGGCACGTCCTTCTCGCCGGCGGCCAGCGGCTTGCCGACGGTATGCACGCAAGGCACGAACTCGCCATCGGCGCCCAGCACGTCGTACACGGCGCGGCCCATGCGGGTCATGATCCGCATGTTGACGGCGACGTACGGGCTGTCGGACAGCTCCACGCCGATGTGGGCGATCGGCGAACCGAGCGGCCCCATCGAGAACGGCACCACGTACAGCGTGCGGCCGCGCATGCAGCCATCGAACAGCCCGCTCAGGGTCTGGCGCATTTCGGCCGGCGGCATCCAGTTGTTGGTGGGGCCGGCGTCCTCCTGCTTCTGCGAGCAGATGAAGGTACGGTCCTCGACGCGCGCGACATCGGAGGGGTCCGACAGGGCCAGGAAGGAGTTCTTGCGCTTGGCGGGGTTGAGCCGCTTCATCGTGCCGGCGGCGACCATCTGCTCGCACAGGCGGTCGTATTCCTCCTGGGAGCCGTCGCACCAGTAGATGCTGTCGGGCTTGGTCAGCGCGGCGATCTCGGCGACCCAGGCGACCAGCTTCTGGTGCTTGACCCAGGCCGGAACGTTCAGCGCCGGTGTGCCTTGCATGGTGGGGTGGTTCATGGTGGTACTCCAAAGCAAAAAGAAATCTTTGGCAAAGCCTGGCCCGGGGCCGCGCTCTGAATATCGTCAAACAGCCGGGTGAAACGCGGAGCCGACGAGAACGCGTGCCATGGCCGCATGCTTGAGGGACCACTTCTTGTGGAAGCGGTTCCGCATGTGGGGCGGGCGTTGTGCCCGCATGGCGACCGCATGGTGGCCGGTCCTCGACCACGCTCGCTCGGGACCGTCACATCCCGTTACAAGTCCGGCGCGATCCTGTGGTGAATCGATCGCGGGGGTCCTTGCGGCTGCGCTACAGTGGCGGTTTTCCCGCGGACGTGTCGCAGCGGGTGCCAGTCAAGCTTTGTCCGGCGACAAACCGGCTGCGGGAGCGAAGCTCGACCGACAATCCGGGACGTCACCGAAGGCGGCAAGGATACCACCGCTGTCGTCCTCCGTTTTTTGCTCTGCAGCAAGCGGCGGGCGCGGAAATCGGTCCGAACGCCCTGTCGCCATGGCTTGTCGCAGCACTTTGGTGGCCCACCTTACTGGCCGCGGGCATGCCGGTCTGTGGGTACGCGTACCAACCGGATTGCTGGGTCAATTGCACCGCAATCGGGCATCCGGCCGCTCACCGCAGCGGACCGAGCCGCCCCGCCGGAACCGCCTTACCGAACCGCTTCACCGAATCGCCTCACCGAACCGCCTCACCGAACCGCCTCACCGAATCCGACGATGAAAATTGCCGTTCTCGACGACTACCAGGATGCCGTGCGCAAGCTGGCCTGCTTCCAGCTGCTGCAGGGGCATGACGTCAAGGTGTTCAACAACACCGTCAAGGGCGTGGGCCAGCTGGCGGCGCGCCTGTCCGATGTCGAAGCCGTGGTGCTGATCCGCGAGCGCACCCGCATCACGCGCCAGCTGCTGGAGAAGCTGCCGAAGCTCAAGATCATCAGCCAGACCGGCCGGGTCGGCGGCGCCGGCAGCCATATCGACGTCGACGCCTGCACCGACCGCGGCGTGGTGGTGCTCGAAGGCGTCGGTTCGCCGGTCGCCCCGGCCGAGCTGACCTGGGCGCTGATCATGGCGGCGCAGCGGCGGATCCCGCAGTACGTCGCCAGCCTGAAGCACGGCGCCTGGCAGCAGTCGGGTCTGAAATCGACCACGATGCCGCCCAATTTCGGGCTTGGCCAGGTGCTCAAGGGGCAGACGCTGGGCATCTGGGGCTACGGCAAGATCGGCCGCCTGGTGGCCGGCTATGGCCGCGCCTTCGGCATGAACGTGCTGGTGTGGGGCCGCGAGGGCTCGCAGACGGCCGCGCGCGAGGACGGCTTCGCGGTGGCCGAGTCCAGGGAGCAGCTGTTCGCCGACAGCGACGTGCTGTCGCTGCTGCTGCGGCTGAACGACGAGACGCGCCATATCGTCAAGCTGGCCGACCTGACCTCGATGAAGCCGACTGCACTGTTCGTCAACACCAGCCGCGCCGAGCTGGTCGAGGAAAACGCGCTGGTGGCGGCGCTGAACCGGGGCCGGCCCGGCATGGCGGCGGTCGACGTGTTCGAGTCGGAGCCCATCCTGCAGGGCCACGCACTGCTGCGCATGGAGAACTGCATCTGCACGCCGCATCTGGGCTACGTCGAGCGCGACAGCTACGAGCTGTACTTCCGCACCGCGTTCCAGAACATCCTCGACGTGCTGTCCGGCGAGCACGGCAGCGTGGTCAATCCCAAGG
>NZ_JCBAJO010000190.1:0-9096 GCF_059772245.1 Cupriavidus sp. R6-3 | reverse complement strand
GCCCTCGATGCCCAGCTCGCCGTGGTACGGCAGACGCTGGCGGCGCGCGAGGACGCCTTGCGGCTGGCGCGGCGCCGTGCCGATGCGGGCTACACCTCGCAACTGGAGTTCGCGCAGGCGCGCGCCGAATACGAGTCCACCGCGCAGGCGGTGCCGCAGGCCGAGCTGGCGGTCGCACGACAGGAGAACGCCTTGCTGCTGCTGATCGGCGAATCGCCGTCGGGCGGGATCGCGCGCGGCGCCGCGCTGTCCGCACTGCGGCCGCCGCCCGTGCCCGATGGCCTGCCCGCCGACCTGCTGCGGCGCCGCCCGGATATCGCGCAGGCCGAATTCCAGCTTGCCGCGACCGATGCCAACCTGAGCGCCGCGCGCAAGGCCTTCCTGCCGCAGCTGCACCTGTCCGGTTCCGCGGGTCTGCTGTACGCCAGCGGCGTGGCCAACCCGGTCCGTATCTGGTCGCTCGGCGGCAGCATCCTGGCACCGCTGTTCGAGGGCGGCCGCATCGAGGCCGGCGCACAGGTTGCGACGGCACAGCGCGATCAGGCTGCCTTCGCGTACCGCCGCGCCGCGCTGACCGCCTTCCGCGAGGTCAACGACAATCTCGCCGCGTTGCGTCAGCTCGAAGCACAGGTCCTTCATCTGGGCCAACAGCGCGAAGCGCTCGCGGCCGCGCTGCGTCACGCAACCAATCGCTATCGCGCCGGCTATTCGCCGTACCTGGAGCAGCTCGATGCGCAGCGCGGACTGCTGAGCGCGGAGCTGAACCTGATCCAGGCGCATGCGGATTGGCTCAATGCCAGCGTGGCCCTGTACCAGGCGATGGGGGGCGGCTGGACGTGGCCACGGTGAGCAGTAAGCGGTAATTGGAAGCCGTAAGCCGTAAGCCGTAAGCCGTAAGCCGTAAGCTGTGAGCTGTGAGCGGTACGCGGTGAGCGGTACGCAGCGAGCGGTAAAACGCCTCTGCGCGGCTCCGCGCCACGCGACACTACCGCGCCGGCACCGCCCACACGCGGCCGTCGCCGATCACATAGACGCGCCGCTGCGGCGCGCGCCTGACCGGAGCGTGGCCGGTAAAGGCACCGAACGCCGGCAGGATGCCGGCATCCGCATCGAAGACGAAGCACGGCAGGCGGACCGAATCCGAGCCCGCCCGCAAGGTATAAGCCGGATGCAGATGCCCGGCCAGTTCGTAGCCCCCGTTGGCCGCGCCCGGCAGATGGCACAGCGCGAACGGCCCGCGCCGCCACGGTTCCGAGACCACCGCGATGTCGAGCGAGGGCGGCGGATCGCCGGCGCGCGCATCGTGATTGCCGCGTACCAGCGTGCATCGCAGCCCCGGTTGCACCGCGGATTGCAGGCCGGCGCGCCAGTCGGCCAGCGCGGCCAGCACCGCCGGCGTTCGGCTCGCGCGGGCATGCAGGAAGTCGCCGAGAAAGACCAGCTCACGCGCCGGATAACGAGCCGCAAGGTCCGACAGCCGCGCGAGGTTGTCGCGCGTGGTGCCGGCCGGCACCGGCTGGCCAAGCGCGCGATAGGCCGCGGCCTTGCCGAAATGCACGTCGGCGACCAGCAGCATCGACGCGGCCGGCCACCAGACCGCGCGCTCGGGCAGCAGCCACAGCGTCTCGCCCGCGACTTCCACCCGGCGCGCGGAGGAAGATGCGGGCGAGGGCGCGGACAAGGGGGACGACGAGCGAGCGGACGAAGACGACGAAGACGACGAAGAAGCAAGCGACATCGGGGGACTCACAGCGGCGGCAGCGGCTTCGAGATCTTGCGCGGGCGCCGACGGCGCGAAGACGACGAAGAAGACGAAGACGAAGACGAGGACGAGGACGACCGCGACGACGACCCGGCATGATCGGCCATGCCGAAGCGCGCGATCTCCGCGACGCGATCTGCCGGCGGCTCTTCCACCGGCACCGACATGCCAACGCCCTCGCTGGCGCCCTCGCCCTCCGGCCCCGCGGCCCGTTCGAGCTCGGCCAGCATCCGCGCGATGCGGTCGGCGAGCTTCTCGGTGCTCAACTTCTCGCGCAGGAATTCGACGATCAGCGGAAACGACAGCGGCGTCGGCCGCTTCAGCACGCGCAGATCCAGCCGCAGCCCCGCCAGCCGGTCCAGCGTGCGCGACAGCCGCGCGGCATCCAGTTCCTGGTTCAGGACCTCGCGCTCGGCCTGGCCCAGCAGCAGGTTTTCGGGATCGTGCTTGCGAAACACCTCGTAGAACAGGCTCGACGAGGCCTGCAGCTGCCGCGCGCTCTTGTGCGCGCCGGGATAGCCCTGGAACACCAGCCCCGACACCCGCGCGATCTCGCGAAAGCGCCGCAGCGACAGCTCGCCGGCATTGAGGCTGGCCAGCACGTCGGCGACCAGATCGCGCTGCCGTTCCTGCGCCAGCACCAGCGGCAGCCAGTGCGCCCAGTCGAGCGGCGCGGCCGACAACAGTTCCAGTCCGTAGTCGTTGACGGCAACCGAGATCGTCGTCGGCAACTGCGAGCCGAGCCGCCACGCCAGCAGGCTGCCCAGGCCGAGATGCACGGAGCGCCCGGCAAAGGGATACAGGAACAGATGCGAGCCCTCGCGCGAGTTCAGCGTCTCGGCCAGCAGCGTGGTGCGCGTCGGCAGGGCCGACCAGCGCTGCTGCAGTTCAACCAGCGGCTGGATCAACGGCAGCTCCGGCGTATCCGCGGGATCGAGCCTTTGCGCGGCGGCATCCTCAAGCGTGGCGACGACCGCGTCGGCCAGTTCGGTCGACAGCGGCATCCGCCCCCCGTTCCAGCGCGGCACCACGGGCCGGCCCTTGTCGGCGCGCCGGACATAGGCGGTCATCTCCTGCACGCGCACCAACTCGAGCAGCCGGCCGCCGAACAGGAAGCAGTCGCCCGGCGACAGCCGCGCGATAAAGCCCTCCTCGACCGTGCCGAGGGAGGCGCCGCCGCGTCCCGCGCGACTCCAGTAGCGCACCTGCATCGTCGCATCGCTGACGATGGTGCCGACGCTCATCCGATGGCGGCGGGCAAGGCGGACGTCCGGCACGCGCCAGACGCCCTGCTCGTCGGGCTGCACGCGCCGGTAGTCCGGATAGGCCGACAGGCTGCTGCCACCCTGCCGCACGAAGTCGAGGCACCACTGCCATTCGGCGTCGGTCAGCGTGCGGTAGGCATAGGCGCCGCGCACCTCGTCGAGCAGCGCGTCGGGAACGAAGCCGCCGCCCAGCGCGACCGTGACCAGATGCTGGACCAGCACGTCGAGCGGCTTGTCCGGCGACTCGCGCGCTTCGATGCGTCCGGCCATGACCGCATGGCGCGCCGCCACCGCTTCGACCAGTTCGAGGCTGTGGGTCGGCACGATGGTCACCCGCGACGGCCGGCCCGGCGCATGGCCCGAGCGACCCGCACGCTGCAGCAGCCGCGCCACGCCCTTCGGCGAGCCGACCTGCAGCACGCGCTCGACCGGCAGGAAATCGACGCCCAGGTCGAGGCTGGAGGTGCAGACCACCGCCTTCAGCGTGCCGGTCTTCAGTCCCGCCTCGACCCAATCGCGCACGTCGCGGTCGAGCGAGCCGTGATGCAGCGCCAGCTGTCCCGCCCAGTCCGGCCGCGCCTCGAGCAGCGCCAGATACCAGCGCTCGGCCTGCGAGCGGGTGTTCAGGAAGACCAGCGTGGTGCTGCTGCCATCGATCTCGCGCACCACATGCGGCAGCATCGACAGGCCCAGATGCCCCGCCCACGGAAAGCGCCCCGCCGCATCGGGCAGCAGCGTATCGACGATCAGCTGCTTGGGGATCTTGCCTCGCACCAGCTCGCGCCGCTCGGCCGGCGTGCCCGACAGCAGCACCTCGCTGGCATGGTCGAGATTGCCGAGCGTGGCCGACAAACCCCAGACCACCAGCTCGGGACACCAGCGGCGCAGCCGTGCCAGCGCCAGCTGCACCTGCACGCCGCGCTTGTTGCCGATCAGCTCGTGCCATTCGTCGACCACCACCATGCGCACGCGGCCCAGCGCTTCCTTGGCATCGGCGCGTGTCAGCAGCAGCGACAGGCTCTCCGGCGTGGTCACCAGCGCGGTCGGCAGCCGTCGTGCTTGCGCGGCGCGCTCGCTGCTGCCAGTGTCGCCGGTGCGCAGGCCGACGGTCCAGTTCAGTCCGAGATCGGCCAGCGGCGCCTGCAGGGCACGCGCGGTATCGGCGGCGAGCGCGCGCATCGGCGTCAGCCACAGCACGGTCAACGGCGGTGCAATGGAAGACTGCGCCGCCGGCTCGCCATGGCGCAGCAGCGCGCCGAGCCAGGCCGCGTAGGTCTTGCCGGTGCCGGTGGTCGCATGCACGAGGCCGCTGCGGCCGGCGGCGATCGCCTGCCACACCTGGCGCTGGAACGGAAACGGCTGCCAGCCGCGTTGCGCGAACCATTGCGGCAGCACCTGCGCCAGCGGCGCCGGGGTCGAGGCCAGCGCATCCGCCGCGCGCGCGCTCATGCGGCCTCCCCGCGCTTGCCGCGTTTGCCGCGGTCGTCGCGCTGATTGCGCTGATCTCGCTGATCGCGTTCATCACGCTCGGCACGCTCGGCACGTTCGGCACGTTCTGCGCGTTCGCCGCGCTCTGCGGAGGGCAGCATGCCCTGCAGCGTCTGCAGCGTGTCGGCCTCCTCGATCGTCTTGTCGGTACGCCAGCGCAGCATGCGCGGAAAGCGCACCGCGATGCCGCTCTTGTGGCGGCTGCTGCGGGCGATGCCCTCGAAGCCGAGCTCGAACACCTGGGTCGGCTCGACGCTGCGCACCGGCCCGAAGGTCTCGATGGTGGTCCGCCGCACGATCGCATCGACCTGCCGCATCTCCTGGTCGGTCAGGCCCGAGTAGGCCTTGGCGAACGGCACCAGCACCCGGCCCTCGGTGCCCGGGGGCGCGCTCCATACCGCGAAGGTGAAGTCGGTGTACAGGCTGGCGCGACGGCCGTGGCCGCGCTGCGCGTAGATCAGCACCGCATCGACCGCGTACGGATCGATCTTCCATTTCCACCAGACGCCGACATCCTTGGTCCGGCCCGCGCCGTAGGCGGCATCGAGCGCCTTCAGCATGAAGCCCTCGACGCCGAGCTCGCGCGACGATTCGCGCAGCACCGCGTACCCTGGCCAGTCGTCCGCCTGCACCAGGGGACTCGCCCGCAGCGCCGGATGCCGATGCACGGCGAGCACGCTCTCGAGCGCGATGCGGCGCTCGCCCTGCGCCCGCCGGCGCCAGTCCTCGCCCTGCCATTCGAGCAGGTCGTAGGCGAGCAGCACCGCCGGCGCGTCGCGCAGCAGCTTCGCGCCCAGGTTCTTGCGGCCGATGCGCTGCTGCAGCAAGGCGAACGGCTGCACCCGCTCGTCGCGCCAGACCACGATCTCGCCGTCGATCACGGTGCCGTCCGGCAACGGCGCGGCGGCCTCGGCCAGTTCGGGGAAGCGCTCGGTGATCAGGTCCTCGCCGCGCGACCAGATCCAGGTCTGGCCATCGCGCCGCACGATCTGTGCGCGGATGCCGTCCCACTTCCATTCGACCTGCCATTGCGAGACCGGACCCAGCACCGCGTCGAACTGTTCCAGCGGCGCCTGCAGCGGATGGGCCAGAAAGAACGGATACGGCTGCCCGCCTCGGCTGCGCGGGACGTTGGTCCCATCGCCGGCGCCCTCGCCGTGCTCGCCGTGCTCGCCGCCACCGTCGGGGGCGATCAGCGCCAGATAGTGCTCGGCATCGGGCCGCGCCGAGATATCGGTATAGCCGACCATCCGTTCGGCCACGCGCTTCGGATCGATGCCGGCCACCTCGCCGAGCGCGCGGGTGACCAGCAGCCGCGAAACGCCGACGCGGAAGGCGCCGGTGATCAGCTTGAACAGCACCAGCCGCGCCTGCGCGTCGAGCGGCCGCCATAGTGCATCGAGCCTGGGCAGCAGGACGTCGGGCGGCAGGCCACGCAATGGCAGCAGCCGCTGTTCGACCCACTCCGCCAGGCCCGCGTCGTCGGCATGCTCGGACTCGGGCAGCAGCAAGGCGATGGTCTCGGCCAGGTCGCCGACGGCCTGGTAGCTCTCCTCGAACAGCCAGGTCGGCAGCCGCGCCGCCTGCTCGGCCAGCGTGCGCAGCATCGCCACCGGCACCATCTGGCGCGGCTTGCCGCCGGCGAGGAAATAGACCGCCCAGGCGGCATCGGCCGGCGGCGCGGCCTGCAGGTAGGCGCGCAGCGCCGCCAGCTTCGCGTTGTTCGAGGTGGTGGCGTCGAGCGCGGCGTACAGCTCGGCGAAGGCCTTCATGATGCGTCCCGCGGGTCGATGGCGGAGGGGATGGCCGGGCCGGCCTTGTCATCGGTCGGCCCAGCCGCGGCCGCGGCGGGGGCCGAGGCAGCGGCGTCGGTCTTGGCGTCGGCCTGCGCATCCGCCTCTGCCAAGGCCTCGCTGTCCGGCTCGTCGCGGTCGTGGTCTTCCTCGTCGCCGTACTGCGTCTCGAAGCCCTGCGCCTGCAGCCCGCGCTCGCACAGATAGCGCACCATCGCGTGCACATAGCCATGGGTGACGAACACGCGCTCGGCCCCGGTCGCCTCGATCGCCGCATGCAGGCCGGGCCAGTCGGCATGATCGGAGATCACGAAACCGCGATCGACGCCGCGCCGCCGGCGCGTGCCGCGAATGCGCATCCATCCGCTGGCGAAGGCCTGCGAGGCATCGCCGAAGCGGCGCAGCCACGGCGAGCGCTGCGCCGACGGCGGCGCGATCACCAGCGCCTGGCGCAGCAACGGACTGCGCGGCGGCAACTCGGAGGCATGCACCGTCGCCGGCAACGCCACGCCGGCCGCCGCATAGGCCCGGTTCAGCGCCGTCATCGCGCCGTGCTCGACGATCGGCCCCGGCAGCCCCGCTTCGCCGGCCTGCGTCATCAGCCCATGCAGGATGCGCTGCGCCTTGCCGAAGGCGTAGCAGTACAGCACGCTGGCCCGCCCCTGTTCGGCATTGGCGCGCCACCACGACAGGATCTGCGTCATCAGCTCGGCCTGCGACTGCCAGCGATAGATCGGCAGGCCGAACGTGCTCTCGGTGATGAAGGTATCGCAGCGAACCGGCTCGAACGGTGCGCAGGTGCCGTCGTGCGCGAGCTTGTAGTCGCCCGATGCGACCCACACCTGGCCGCCGTATTCGAGCCGGACCTGGGCCGAGCCCAGCACGTGTCCGGCCGGATGCAGGCTGATGCGAACGCCGTTGTGCACCACGGCCTCGCCATAGTCGAGGCTGTCCAGATGGATATCGGGCAGGCGCGACAGCAGCACGCCGCGCCCCGGCGCCGCGCACAGATAGCGGCCGCTGCCGGCGCGCGCATGGTCGGAATGGGCGTGCGTGATGACGGCCCGCGCGACGGGGCGCCACGGGTCGATATGGAAGTCGCCCGGCGGGCAGTACAGGCCCTCGGGCCGCGCTACGACAAGGTCCATGGAAGGCGGACTCCGGCTGCGATGGCGTGGCCGATGGGTCCATCGGCAGGCACATCGATACAACGATGGTATGCCAGCGGCCGCCGCCGGCCCATCGGGCTTAGGCCGACGCGGCGCGGCGCCAAATTGCGGGGGCACGCTTCTTGCCGCTATGGACCGAAGTGGACACGGACGCCGCCTTCCCGCAAGACCCGCGGCGCGGCGGCGAGCGCTTTTTTTACCGCCTGCCGCAAAAGCTACAAGGTCGTGCCGGTCCGCTTCCGTATCGACGCGTTCGCATCGACGCATCGACGTAGCAACTTCCCTGTGCAACGAGGACCGCAAGATGAACCGCAATACGTCCCCCGACGCCAATCATCCCCTGACGGGCAAGCGCATCGCCTTCCTCGTCACCGACCTGTTCGAGCAGGTCGAACTGACCGGCCCGCGCCAGGCCTTGCAGCAGGCCGGCGCCGAAACCGTGATCGTTGCCCCGCACGATGGCGAGGTGCAGGGCGCCCAGCACGACAAGAAGGCCGACCGCTTCGGCGTGCAGGCGACGCTGGCCGACGCCCATCCCGACGACTTCGACGGCGTGGTGCTGCCCGGCGGCACCATGAACGCCGATGCGCTGCGCATGGACCCCGCGGCGCAGCGCTTCGTCAAGAAGATGCAGGACGACGGCAAGCCGATCGCGGTGATCTGCCATGGCCCGTGGCTGCTGGTATCCGCGGGGCTGGTCAAGGGCCGCACGCTGACCAGCTGGCCCTCGCTGGCCGACGATATCCGCAACGCGGGCGGCGAATGGGTGGACCGCGAGGTCGTGCGCGACGGCAACTGGGTCAGCAGCCGCAAGCCGGACGATATCCCCGCGTTCAACCAGGAGATCGTCGCGCTGTTCGCCGAGCTGGGCAAACGCACCGCGCAGGGCAGCGAGGCCCGCGCCGGCCAGGCCTGATCGCCCCGGCACACGGCCATGCAGACTCGTATCGCCATCAACGCGACCGGCGATCTCGCGAACGCGCATGACGCGGCCACCGAACTGGCGGTGCGCTGCGGCTTCGGCGAAATCGCCACCGAGCGGCTCGGCCGCGCGGCGGTCGCGGCGGCCACCGGCATGCTGGATCACGCCGGCGGCGGCGTGCTGCATCTGCGGCCGCTGCAGGAGGAGGTAACGGGGGCCGCCGCGCCGCAGGTCGAGATCCTGGCCGTCGACCTGCCCCGTTCCGCCAAAGCGTCCGATGTGTCCGATGTGTCCGATACCTCCGATGCGTCCGATACGCCCGATGCGTCCGATACGCCCGATGCGTCCGATACGCCCGATGGGTCCGATCGGCCCGATGCCCCGCGCGGCGGGGATGGCAGTCACGGACGCACCCGCGCGGCCGGCAGGCTGGCCGAGCTGTATGAACTGGTGACCGCGCTGGACCGCTACGACAGCCCCGCCGGCTCGGTGATTCGCATGACGCTGTCCCCGGCCGATCGCCCCGGCCCGGTGTCTCTGCCGGCCGTGGCGGTGGGCGTCGTGTGGGCGCCGGCCGACGGCGATGCCGCGCCGGGCGGACTCAACATCCATTCGGCACGAGGGCTGTCGACCGTGGTGCTGGGCCTGGGACGCGGCGCCGAAGCGGCGCGCCGGGTCGCCGCGCTGCAGGGCTTCG
>NZ_JCBAJO010000019.1:0-44900 GCF_059772245.1 Cupriavidus sp. R6-3 | reverse complement strand
CAACTGGAATCCCACCGCCGGCCTGCGCCAGTACCAGGCGCAGCAGACCGGCCAGTGGCAGGGCGGCGCGGCGATGCCCGAGGACACGCCCGCCCATATCAGCGCCTTCGTCAGCCGCATGGCCGGGCCCGCCGTAACCGCCTCGCGCGCCAGCGGCGTGCCGGCACGGCTGATCCTTGGCCAGGCCGCGCTCGAATCCGGCTGGGGCCGCCGCGAGATCACGCATGCGGACGGCAGCACGACCCACAATGTGTTCGGCATCAAGGCCGGTGCGAACTGGAAGGGTCCGGTCGCCGAGATCACCACCACCGAATACGTCGACGGCCAGCCGCAGAAGATCAAGGCGAAGTTCCGCGCCTATGGCTCGTACGAGGAAGCCTTCTCCGACTACGCGCGGCTGCTCGCCAACAACCCGCGCTATGCCGGCGTGGTATCGGCCGGCTCGGCCGAGGAAGCCGCCCACGGCCTGCAGCGCGCCGGCTATGCCACCGATCCAGAGTACGGCGCCAAGCTGGTCCGGATCATGAAGAAGGTGCCGGTCTAAGGCCGGCTGCCGGTGCCCGGCCGAAGGCCACCACCGGTTCTCGCCGCTCTCCCGTCCGCGGGAGAGCGGCGGGGAGAGGGCAAGTGACGGCCGCTGTGCCGCCAGGTCCAAAAAGCAAGCCCCGATCCCTAAAGTCCGCCGCCAAAACTGCCGTTACCACCCTCATCCACCGCCACGGTCGCGACTGCATCGCGCGGCCATGGCGACCAACAGAATCCGGGGCTAGTGCATGTCTCTCTTCAATATCGGCCTGTCCGGCCTGAACACGGCACAGAACGCGCTGACGACCATCGGCCACAACGTCAGCAACGCGGCGACCGCCGGTTACACGCGCCAGAACACCATCATCGCCTCGTCGGGCGGGCAGTACACCAGCCAGGGCTTCTTCGGCCAGGGCTCGACCACCACCACGGTGATGCGTGTCTACGACGAATTCCTGACCAGCCAGCTGCGCAGCGCCGAAACGTCGAGCGCCCATCTGGCGACGTACTCGGAACAGATCAGCCAGATCGACAGCCTGCTGGCCGACCAGAAGGGCGGCATCGCGCCGCTGATGCAGAAATTCTTCGCCGCGGTGCAGGGCGTGGCCGACAAGCCGGGCGATACCGCGGTGCGCCAGAACATGCTGAACGCCGCTCAGTCGCTGGCCGGCCAGCTGCGTTCCGCGGCCTCGTACTTCCAGAACCAGCAGGAAGGCATCAACAGCGAGATCCAGAGCTCGGTCACGCAGGTGAACGCCTATGCCAAGCAGATCGCCTCGTTGAACAGCGAAATCGCCAAGGCCACCGCGGCCAGCGGCGGCCAGCCCCCCAACGACCTGCTGGACCAGCGCGACGAGGTCATCGCGCAGATGAACAAGGTCGTCGGCGTCAAGGTGGTCGCGCAGGACGGCGGCAGCTACAACGTGTTCGTCGGCAACGGCCAGCCGCTGGTGGTCGGCGCCAACTCGTACGACCTGAAGGCCGTGCGTTCGTCGGCCGACCCGTCGCGCATGGGCATCGCCTATACGCTGCCGGACGGTACCGCGATCGAGATGGATGACACGCTCTTTAGCGGCGGCAGCATCGGCGGCCTGATGCAGTTCCGCAGCGAGACGCTCGACGCCGCGCAAAACGCGATCGGCCGCCTGTCGCTGGCGATCGGCCAGACCTTCAACGCGCAGCACCGCCTCGGCATGGACCTGAAGGGCCAGATCGGCGGCGACGTGTTCGCGCTGGGCTCGCCGACGGTGATCGGCAACACCCGCAATACCGGCACCGGTACCGTTGCCGCCACGATTGCCGATGCGACCGCGCTGACCACCAGCGACTACACGGTGACGTACGACGGCACCAGCTACAGCCTGGTGCGGATGTCCGACAACGAGGTGGTCGCCAGCGGCGCCGGCCCGACCTTCACGGCTGACGGCCTGAGCATCACGGTCGGCGGCACCATGGGCGCCGGCGACAGCTTCCAGATCCAGCCGACCCGCAATGTCGCGGGTTCGTTCGACCTGATCATCACCGATCCCGCCAAGGTCGCCGCCGCCTCGCCGGTGCTGGCCGAAAGCAGCGCCTCCAATGTCGGCACGGGCACCGCCAAGGTCAGCAACGTCGCGCAGGGCTTCAACGTGCCGCCCTCGAAGATCGTCGCGACCTTCGACGGCACCGCCTATACGTTCGCCGACGCCGCCGGCAATCCGGTGACGCCGGACGCCGGCCCGGTGACCAACGGCAGCGCGGTCGAATATACGTTCGACGGCGTGACGGTCAGCTTCGACGGCGCGCCCAAGGTCGGCGACAGCTTCACCATCGGCTCCAATGTCGGCGGCTCGTCCGACAACGGCAATGCGCTGGTGCTGGCCAAGCTGCAGACCGCCAAGACCATCAACGGCGTGTCGAGCTTCAATGACGCCTACGCCCAGCTGGTCAACGACATCGGCAGCCGCACCAAGTCGATCAATATCGCATCGACCTCGCAGAACAGCATCACGACGCAGGTGCGTACCGCCCAGCAGTCGGTCTCCGGCGTCAACATGGACGAGGAAACCGTCAACCTGCTGCGCTTCCAGCAGCTCTATCAGGCGAGCGCCCAGGTGATCCAGACCGCCTCGTCGCTGTTCGACGCCATCATCAATATCCGCTGACGGGCCGCCCGCCTACCGAGACCAGGAAACCATCATGCGTGTCGCCACTTCCACGTTCTACCAGCTCGGCCTGTCCGCGATGAACGGCCAGCAGTCCTCGCTGCTGCACGTGCAGCAGCAGCTCGGCACCGGCCGCCGCGTGCTGAACCCGTCCGACGATCCGATCGCCGCCACGCGCGCACTGGGCGTGGCGCAGGCCGGCGCCGTCAACGAGCAGTACGCGACCTCGCGCACCCAGGCCAACATCAGCCTGGCGCTTGAGGAAAAGACGTTGCAGAGCGTGATCACCACGATCCAGAACGTGCAGACGCTGATCGTCTCCGGCGGCAACGGCACCATCAGCAACGCCGACCGGGCGTCGATCGCGGCCGAACTGCAGAGCAACTACGAGCAGCTGCTGGGCCTGGCCAATGCCGACGACGGCAACGGCCAGTACCTGTTTGCCGGCTTCAAGTCGGGCACGCCGCCGTTCGCCGCCAATGGCGGCACGGTGCAATACGTCGGCGACACCGGTTCCCAGCTGCTGCAGGTCGACGTCGCCCGTCAGATGGCGGCCGGCGACAACGGCCGCGATGTGTTCCTCAGCGTCACGGGCTCGGCCGACTACGTGATGACCGCCGACGGCGGCAACACCGGCACGGCACTCTACGGCGCGCTGTCGGTGACCGACCCGACCGACCCGCTGTACGGCCACGCGTTCTCGATCGACTTCGCCGTCGACGGCAGCGGCAATACCACTTACACCGTCACCGACAACAGCGCCGTGCCCCCCACGGCCATCGTGCCCGCGACCCCGTACGTCGCCGGCGATGCGATCCAGTTCGGCGGCGTGTCGTTCACCGTCAAGGGCGCGCCGGCCAACGGCGACTCGATGACGCTGGCCCCGGCCAAGCAGGCCGGCACCGACATCTTCGCCAACATCAAGGCGGCCATCGATGCGCTGAAGCAGCCGGTGACCACAGAAGCCGATCGCGCGCGGCTGGACAACGCCCTGGCGACCGCCAACCGCAAGATGTCCAACTCGCTCGACAACGTGCTGACGGTACGCGCGTCGGTCGGCTCGCGGATGCAGGAACTCGATGCGCTCGACACCATCGGCGCCAATCGCGACCTGAACTACGAGCAGACGCTGTCTGGATTGCAGGATCTGGACTATGCGTCGGCGATTGCCGAGTACTACCAGCGCCAGACGGCGCTGCAGGCGGCGCAGCAGTCGTTCATGCAGATTCAGGGGATGAATCTGTTCAACTATCTGCGGTAAGGGCAGGGACCATCCGTCCGGGGTGGTCCTCTTGCACGACAGGTGGGGCTGGCATCAGACCAGCACCTTTTGCATCACGCCCTGCTCACGCCCCACACGCCCCACACGCCCCACACGCCCCACACGCCCCACTCACGTGCCGGACGGCCCGCCCGCGGGCGCCTGCTCGCCGGGGCGTTGCGCGGCCACCGACATCAGGCGCGCCTCGATATAGATGCGCCTGACCGCAGGGTAGCGAGCGCGGATCTGCCGCTCGACCCGCTCCACCGCACGCGCCATGTCGTCGCGGCCGGCGTCGGCCATGAACTGCACATCGAGCGTGACCAGTACGTCGTCGGGGCCAAAATGCATGGTCAGCGGCCTGCCTGCACGTTCAATGCACGGATCCTCCTGCGCGAGACGCTGGATTCCCAGCGCCATCTCCCGGTTCACGCCCTCGCCGACCAGCAGGCTGCGGCTCTCCACCACCAGCACCGTCGCGACGCCGGCCAGGAGCACGCCGATCGCCACTGATGCCGCGCCGTCGAGGACTGGCATGTTCCAGCGATGACTGGCGTATACGCCGAGCGCGGCGAGCACCAGGCCCGCCAGCGCGGCCGCATCCTCGGCGAGCACGGTGACGGTGGTGGGGTCCTTGCTTGCGCGCAGGGCGGTCCAGAACGGCACGTCGCCCTTTTCCCGCTGGAACTGGCGCAACGCAATGCCGAAGCTGATGCCTTCGAACACCGCGGCGCTGGCGAGTACGACGTAGTTCCAGTGCGGGTCGCGCAACGGCTCCGGATCCATCATGTGCAGGACGCCCTCGTACGCCGAGATGCCGCCGCCGACGCCGAAGATCAGCACCGCCACGATCAAGCTCCAGAAGTACAGTTCCTTGCCGTAGCCGAACGGATGCTGCGGATCGGCGGCGCGGCGGGTGCGCGCAATCCCGATCAGCAGCAGGACCTCGTTGCCGGTGTCGACCGTGGAGTGAATGGCTTCCGAGATCATTGCCGAGCTTCCCGTGACGCCGGCCACGATGAACTTCGTGATCGCGATGGCGGAATTGGCCGCGATCGCTCCATAAATGGCGACGGGAGATTTCGCGGATTTGCCCGTTGACGACGGCGCGAGGTCGCGAGGCGGGGAGTCCTTGTAGCCGATCATGGTGCCCATTTGCCAATTGACCATTTGCCCATTGCTCGGCGGCGCATTCGCGATGATGCCGCCGCTCGGTGTGCGAAGGTGGTCGTCCACCCTGATGAATGGGTCGTGATGCAACAGGCGTTCCCGAGCGGCCCTTGGCCTGCCGGTGCGGCACAGAGCGGGGCGGCACCGACTCAAGGCCGTCCGCCGCCCGGTAAATTGTTCTTGTTGCGATGTAAAACGTACGTCGGGGCAGGGCCTGCCCGTGTTCCGCGCGCCAGGATGACGGGCGGACATCTTCGACTTGCGCCGGTATTGCGCCCTGCGCGCAGGCCGGCGCCCCGCGGTTGATAGTCAGCTGGCTGCCTTTTCCTTGCGATGGGACTTCGCCTTTTGCACGGCATGGTGCGACCGCTTGTGCTTCGCCTTCGCGGTCTTGGTGGCATGGTCTTTCGTTGCAGCCGGCGCAGCGGGCTTTGCTGGCGTGGCCGGGCTGGCAGGCGTGGCTGGTGTCGCCGGGGATGCCGCCTGAGCCTGGACCGTGCCAGAAACCAGGAAGGACATGGCGGCGGCGAATACTGCCAGTTTGCCGATGGACGGAATGCGCATGACGTCTTCTCCTTGGTCGAAGGGAGAACTGCAATACGAAACGGCCGACAGCGTCGGCTTTCGGATGTCGCGGGGAAGCGCCACGGGCACCGCCCACGCGCTCCGTCCCGCTTCGATGCCGAAATCGGGACCGACAGTCCGATAACGCGCGCGTCGCGTCGAACGTTGACGGCTTCCGCATGGCGGCGGCCCGCGGAACGCATCCGGGGCGGGTCTTGGCCCGCCCTCACCTCGGCGGCATTGGGGCCGCACGCCTGCGATCAGAACAACAGGATGCCCCCCAACGCGCCGCCCCGCTGTCTTGCCGACAGCCCGTCGAACGACTTCGATCGCGTCTCGCCGACCTCAGCGACCAGCGTGATGCTCTTGGTCAGGCTGTAGTACAGGCCCGCGGTGAGATTGGCGTTGGACTTGAGGCCGGTCCCGGGGTTGTCGCTGTTGCGGCTCTGGCCATAGCCAAGGCCCAGCTTGATCCGGTCCGTTGCCTTGTAGGTCCCTTGCACAAGGTAGGCCGAACTCCGCACGTCGCCCTGGTCGGCGTCCGAAAGGATGCCCAGGCCCTTGCCGGTCTGGAAGTTTGCCAGCAGACCAAAACGCCCCGCGTTCACGGAGCCGCCGACTTCCACTGCAGTCATGTTCAGCGATCTTCCGGCAGCATCTTCGAGCCGCTGGGACTTGCCGCCGAGCCACAGCTTGTACTGGTCGGCGCCGAAATTGACGCGGCCCTGGAACTGCGGCGTGTTCTTTGCCGTGTAGTCGGGTACGCCAATCACGGGCTGCTGGTCGACCGGGCTCATCACCGCCACGTCGAAGGACAAGCCGCTGAAGGACGGCGTGGTGTAGACGAACTGGCCATAGGTGCCGACATAGGCGTAGCCCGCGCCGATATGACCCAGCGATACGCGACCGCGCTGCGTGGCACGCGTCGCGGCACCGACGCCGAGCAACGTCATGTCGTTGATGATCGCGTTGTAGCCGTACAGCCCATAGTCGCGACCGAGCTTGACCGTGCCCATGCTGCCATTGCCGAACGTCAGGTAGGCCTGGCGCACGTCCACCACGTTGTTCTGCGAGATGGCATCTCCGGTGGCAGCCGCGGCGCCGATACCGATCAGCGCGGCCACATCGTATTCGTCCTGGCGCGACTTCGCGCCAACGGACAGATAGCTCGGCAGCAGGCCATTGCCGATGACCGTGCTGTTGTCCTTGCCGCCGCAAGCGAGCGCGCGGCTGCCAAGCGCGAGGCCGCCGATGTTGTCGCCCGAGCACGAGTTTGTCGTATAGAAGGCATTGATGTTGCCGCCTACCGTCAGCGTCCAGTCGCCGGCCTGGAACTCCGCCGCGCCCGCATGGCTGGCGCAGGCAAGTGCGCCGATGACGCAGGCAAGACGAATGGACAGCTGGCGCGGTTTCCGCACCGGGTGTTGGTGATGCATGGATGTCTCCTCTTGTGTTGTTGATCTGATGCAGCCGGTTCGCCGGCGGGGCGCATTGCGCAAGCGGCGTGCCGGAGCAGGGGAAGAAGAGGAGCAGATGGAAGGGTTGTGGTGCGGTGAGGCAGCGATGTGCACGCTTGAAGCAGCCGTGCCGATCGATGCGGCAAAACGAAACAGGACACTCGCCATGGGCGTGGCGAGGCGCCGCGTTCAATGACCGGCCGATGCGCCGTCCGAGGACAGTTGTTGCGGAATCGGTCAGCGACGCGCCGGCACGCCGGACAGGCGGTTCGCAACATGCCGTGTGTCATTTCCGCTCACTGTGCTGCGCGACGAAACAAGCCGGAACAAGGATGCGATTCCGGCCGATCAGGTACAGTCAGCGGATCGAAAAGCGGAGGGAGACATGATCGTCGCTAACCGTTCGGCGGGACTGGTGGTGGTGCGCCGGATCGAAGACGAATGGCGTTGCCTGGTCCTGCGCGCGTACCGCAATTGGGACCTTCCGAAGGGAAGGCCGGAGCCTGGTGAGGCGCTGTTGGAGACGGCGCTGCGCGAGACCGCCGAGGAAACGGGTTTGTCGGCGCTGGCGATGCCTTGGGGCGATGACTATCGTGAGACCGAGCCCTACGCCAAAGGCAAGGTCGCGCGCTTCTACATTGCCTTGTCCCGCGAAGGGCAGGTCAGCCTTCCGGTCAGCGCGGAGCTCGGACGGCCGGAACATCACGAATTTCGCTGGGTGTCGTTCGCCGCGGCGCTCGAACTGCTGCCGCCGCGCTTCGGACCGATCCTGCAATGGGCGCAGACGGTGGTGGAAGCCAGCACTAAACAATATACGCAGTAAGGGATGGCAGCCGGGAAACTCACGCGGGCCAATATCGTCCAACCCGGATTCCGACCGAATTGAGAACCGTCATGCAGAAAATCTTCCTCAGTGCCGCCAGCCTTGTCTTGCTGCTGGGCGTTGTGTCCGGCTGCAGTAGTACCGGTGCCCCGGGCGACCGGCAATCCGGCATCACCATGTACGGCACCGTCGACGCCGGCGTCAGCGTCACGCGGGACAGGTAGGGCGGGACCAGCCCGTCCCGATTCGTGTTCATCCGACTGTCTGTCCGAACCGCAGTGCGTCGAGCCATTCGCCGATGACGGCACGGGCGGCGCGCTCGAGTACCGAACCATGCCGCGCCGCATCCGCGCGGATCGCCGCGATGTCCAGCCGATGCGCCGCCAGTTCATGCGCATGGCCGATCAACCAGCGCTCGATCTGCCGGTGATGGGCCTCGAGATGAAATTGCAGGCCGAGAATATGCGGCCCTAGCGCAAATGCCTGATTGGGGAATCCCGCGGTTTCAGCCAAACGCGATGCCCTCTCCGGAATCGCGAACTGGTCGCCATGCCAATGCAGTACTGGAATTTCGCCGACATGCCGCAATGGCGAGGCTCGGCCTTCCTCGGTCAGAGTCAGTGCCCCGTAGCCGATTTCCACCTTGCCTGTCGGCGTCACCGTTGCCCCCAACGCTGCCGCCATCAGTTGCGCGCCGAGGCAGATGCCGAGAGTCGGCTTGTCCTGCCTGAGCCGCGCCGCGATGGCGTCCTTCTCCGCGGCGAGAAAGGGGTAGCGATCGGTCTCGTACACACCGATCGGGCCACCCAGCACCACCAACAGATCCGCCGCCGTCACTGTCGCGCTGTCGATCGCGTCGACACCGGCCTCCAGATAGCGGACCGTATAGCCGCGCTCGATCAATAGCGGTTCAATGATGCCGAGGTCTTCAAAGGCAACATGACGGATCGCCAATGCGGTGCGATGCATGCGGCTCTGCTCCATTCAATCAAGCGATTTGCGATATTGGCTGGCAATTCGATCGGCGGGGCGGGGGCGGATGCTCCGGCCGCCCCGACGCCATGGCGAGCCCGCTTACGCCGCGGCGCGCAGCTTCACCGCCGGAAAGTCCACCGGCACGGCGAATGCCACATTGACGTAATTGGTGAACAGGTTCAGCGCCACGTGCGCGAGGATCTCGACGATTTCCTCGTCGCTGAAGCCTGCCTCACGAACGGCCCGCACATCGGCATCGTTGACCTGCCCGCGCGCCTCGACGACTCTCAACGCGAAGCGCAGGGCCGCGGCGGTCTTGGGATCGGTGGATTCGCCACCCTGCGCGGCGGACATGTCCTCGGCGCTGGCGCCCGCCTTGCGGCCCAGCGCCGTGTGGGCCGCGAGGCAGTATTCGCACGCATTGCGGTTGGCGATCGCCACGGCGATCTGCTCGCCAAGCCGAGCCGGAATGACGCCGCTGCCGAGCGCGCCGAAGCTGCCCCACATGCTCCGCAGCGCGGCAGGAGAGTTGGCCACGGCCTTGAACATGTTCGGCGTGGCGCCGAACGCGCCATGGATCTGCGCCAGCAGCGCCTGGCGCTCGGCGGTGGTGTGATTGGGATCGATCAGCGGGACGCGAGACATGTGGTCACTCCTTGAGGTGGAAGGCTGCCGTCCGAATGGAGCGGTCGGAATCAATGGTAGGTAGAATGGCTGGACGCAAAGTGCAATAACGTCCATGAAACTTGTCCTTCCATCCGAAACGCTCGCGCAGTCCACGGCCGATCCGGTGGATCGGCTGACCGCATTGCTGGACCGGTTCCGTGTCCGCACCAGGCTGTTCCATACCGGCAAGCTGTGCGGACGATCGACCTTCGAGCCGCTGCCGGGTCGCGCCTTCCTGCACGTCCTTCGCCGTGGCGAGATGGAGGTACGGCACCGGCCCGGCGACACAGATGTGCCGCGTTTCCACCTTGCCGAGCCGACGCTGCTGCTCTATCCCCGGCCCGTGCACCATCAGTTCGTCAATCCGCCCGAGGACGGCTCGGATTTCACTTGTGCGACGCTGGATTTCGACGGCGGCGAACGCAACCCGATCGTGCAATCGCTACCGTCGCTGGTGCGGGTGCCGCTGGATGCGGTGGAAGGGCTGCGGCCTGCGCTGGACCTGCTGTTCGCCGAGGCGGATCACGTCCGCTGCGGCTCGCGCGTGCTGGCCGACCGATTGTTCGAGGTCGTGCTGATCCAGCTGCTGCGCTGGATCATCGACCATCCCGCGGAGGTCGGTGTGACGAGCGGATTGATCATGGGGCTGTCCGACCCGCGCCTGGCGAAGGCGCTCGTCGCGCTGCATCGTTCGCCGTATGAGGACTGGTCGCTGGCACGGATGGCCTCGACCGCGGGCATGTCCCGCAGCGCGTTTGCCGCGGCGTTCAAGGACGCGACCGGTACGACGCCAGCGGCGTATCTGACGGACTGGCGGCTCAGCCTCGGCGCATCGATGATGCGCTCCGGGCGACCGGTGAACCTGATCGCCACGGAGCTCGGGTTTGCCAGCGCGTCGTCTTTCTCGAAGGCATTCCGGCAGCGGATGGGGATGTCGCCGCGAAAGTGGCTGGCGGAGTCCCTGTAGCGAGCGCCGCCGTCAATCGGGCGACGAGGCGGGCTTTCGCGTTCCGCCCACGCGTTGCCTTGCGAGTTTCTCTGCAGGCGAGCGCAATACCTGGGTCAGCGAACCACCGCGGCGCGGCCGCGTATGGCCGCCAGCACCAGCACGGTCGCGCACGCCTCCAGGAACGCCACGAAGTACAGGCCCGACGACAGCTGGCCGGTATTGGTCTTGAACCAGCCGATCATGTACGGCGCCACGAATCCAGCAAGGTTGCCGATCGAGTTGATCAGCGCGATGCCGCCGGCGGCAGCGGTGCCGGCGAGAAAGGCCGACGGCAGCGACCAGAACACCGGGAACGCGGCCAGGATGCCGATCGACGCCAGCGTCAGCGCCACCAGGGCCAGCATCGCACTGTGCAGCCATAGACCGGTCAGCGTCAGGCCAACGGCCGCCAGCAACGTCGCCATCGCGCAGTGCATCCGGCGTTCGCCGCTGCGGTCCGAGTGAATGCCGTTGAGGACCATGGCGATGGTGCCGGCGATGAACGGGATGGCCGATACCAGGCCGATTTGAAGATTGCCCTGCACCCCCAGTTCCTTGATGATCGACGGCGACCAGAACGCGATGGTGGCATTGCCGCTGACGACGCAGAAGTAGATCGCGGCGCAGATCCACACGCGGGAATTGGCGAACGCGGCTTTCAGCGTCGAGTGCTTGGCCGGATCGCGATTCTCGGCCTCGATGGTGCGCGTGACCAGTTGCTTCTCGGCGTCGGACAGCCAGCGCGCGTTTGCCGGCTTCTCCGGCAGGTACATCATCACGGCGATGCCGGCGAGCACCGACGGAATGCCTTCGAGCACGAACAGCCATTGCCAGTTGGCAAGCCCGTCGACGCCATCCATCGTCGTCATGATGAAGCCGGCCAGCGGGCCGCCGATCACGCCGGCGATGGCGAACGACGTCATGAACAGGCCGTTGATGCGCGCGCGCCGCGCCGCCGGGAACCAGTACGTCAGATACAGCACGACGCCGGGGAAGAAGCCCGCCTCGAACACGCCCAGCAGGAAGCGCAACGCGTAGAACTGCATCGGCGTCTTGACGAAGATCATCGCCATCGACGCGAGTCCCCACAGGATCGTGATGCGAGCCAGCGTCTTGCGCGCGCCGATCTTCTCGAGCAGCAGGTTGCTCGGCACCTCGAACAGGAAATAACCGAGGAAGAAGATGCCGGCGCCGAAGCCGTACACCGCTTCGCTGAATTGCAGATCCTGCAGCATCTGCAGCTTGGCGAAGCCCACGTTGACGCGGTCGATCCAGGCGAGGATGAAGAGAAAGACCAGAAAGGGAATCAGGCGGATGGCGATCTTGCGATATGCCACTTCGCATTGCCGCGCCACCTCGGTGGGCTGCAAGTTCTCTAAGGCGCCCGCGGCGCCGCTCATCACGGAAGACATCGGTGTTGCTCCTTGGGTGTGGTGGGCGGGGCTGCGCTGCATTGGCGCAGCCCTCGGAGGGTCGCTGTGCTGGAGGGCACCGCAGTGGCGGCGCGGTCTTCTCTCTGCCGAGGCGTGCCGCGTGCGCCGGCCGGACCGCCGCAGTCGGGCGCGACTGCGCGCCTGCCGCGTGCCTACCGCGGCTGACCGCGCGCCGACCGCAGGCAGGGCCGCATCAGTGCAGCAGCGGCTCGGTCGATCCGGCGACCTGCAGCACGCGGGCGTCCTGGCCATGCAGGCCGCAAACGCCGAGGCCGATGCCGGGTGCGACCGGCAATGACACCGCGCAGCCGTCCAGGAAATTGATCACGCTCGGGTTGCGCAGCACCAGTCCGTTGGTCGCGAAGAAGTCCTCGTCACGGTCCAACGCATCGAGCCGCGGCGGGCGCATCGCGACGGTGGGCATCAGCCACGCATCGGCATCGCGCAGCCGCTCGGCGGCTTGGCGCTGCATCGCGCGACGCTCGGCGAGCAGCGTGATGTAATCTGCCGCGCTCAGTTGCTCGCCGCGCCGGATGCGCTGCGCAACCCGCTGGTCGTAGCGATCGCCATCGCGCGACAGCCACTCGCGATGCAGCGCCCACGCCTCGGCCGCCGTCAGGCCGCCGGCCGCGTTGATCTCGGGCAGGCGACGCAGCTCGGGGAAGTCGAACGGCACGATGCGCGCGCCTTGCGCCGACAGCCGCGACAGCATGTCCTCGAATGCCTGGGCGACCTCGGCCTCCAGGCCATCGCAAACGAAATCGCGGGTCACGTAGAGGCGCAGCCCTGCCAGCGAAGCCGGACGCGCGTCCAGTGCTTCGCCGCTCAGCACGGCATCGATGGCCGCGCAGCACGCAACCGATCGGGCCAACGGGCCGGCAGAATCCAGCGACGTCGACAGCGGGACGGCGCCATCCAGCGGCACGCGGCGCGCGGTCGGCTTGAAACCGGTCAGGCCGCAGAACGCCGACGGAATGCGGATCGAGCCCCCGGTATCGGTGCCTAGCGCGGCCACCGCCATGCCGCCTGCGACGCTGACCGCGCCGCCAGAGGTGGACCCTCCGGCGATCCGCTCGGTGTCGAGAGGCGTGCGCGGCGTGCCGTAGTGGGGGTTCAGGCCCAGTCCCGAGAACGCGAACTCGCTCATATTGGTGCGACCGATCAGCACCGCACCGGCAGCACGCAGGCGCGCCACGGCGGGCGAGTCCGCGGTCGCCGGCGCATTGCCGTCGAGCACGCGCGAGCCGGCGCGGGTCACTTGTCCGCGCACATCGAACAGGTCCTTGATGGACACCGGCAGTCCGGCGAGCGGCGAGGCCACCAGCCCGGCGGCGCGTGCCTGGTCGGCGGCGCGCGCAGCGGCGAGCGCGCCGGCCTCGTCCACTTCGATAAAGGCAACACCGCCGGCACGGCGATGGCTGTCGATGCGCGCCAGCGCCTGCTCGGTCAGCGCGACGCTGGTGGTCTGTCCGGCAGCCAGCCTGGCCGCCAGCGCCGCAATGGTCGACTCGCTCATTCGGCCACCGCCAGGCTTTCGACGCGATACGCGTGGCGCAGCGTGCGGTTGCGCACCGGGTCATGCAGTTCGACCTCGAAGGCCTCGCCATGGCCGAGCTCGCCGATCACCGCCTGGGTTCCGCAGAACATCGCCGTGCCAGCCGGCAGCGACGACTCGCCGGTCAGGCGCTGGATCAGCTCTCGCGGGTCGAGCAGGCGCGTGACCTTGCCTTCCTGGTACAGCGCGCGCTCGCCGTCGCGCACGCGCCAGCAGCGCATCTCGAGGCTGTCCCAGTGGTCGGCCACTTCCTCGAAGCGCCAGACCTGCTTGCCGACCGGCTTGTCGCACATCTGCTTGGACACCGTCACGTCATAGGCCTCGACCTTGCGGTCGGTGTGGTCCGAGCCGACGCCGACGTACAGTCCGTCGTCCGCCTGCAGCAGCACCACTTCGATTTCGCCGGAGGAGTCGTCGCGCGGCACCTCGATGACATCGGCCGTGGTCAGCAGCGACGCCGCCAGCGGATAGAAGGTCGGCACGCTGGCGGGCGGCTTCACCCCGATCGCCTGCAGCTCTTCGATATGGTGCTGGACGGCCTCGAGATCGCGCCCGGTCCATCCGGCGATGATCAGACGTTGAATGTCGAGGGCGAGTTCGCCCCCGCCGGCGACTTGGAAATGCAGTGTCGGCATTGCGTACTACCTTGATTGGGGAAAAGAGGGGGTTAGAGCGTCCGGATGATGTTCTTCCGGAATTCGTCGATATGCGTGCGGACCGCTTCCCGCACCGCCGGCACATCCCGGCGCTCCAGCGCGTCGACGATCTCCAGGTGCTCCTGGTAGACGTTCTCGAGATGCTGCGGGTCGGACAGCGACAGGAACCAGAAGCGCGCCTGCTTTTCGTGCAGGCCGCGCAGCAATTCGGCCAGTACCCGATTGCGGGAGGCGGCGGACATCGCCGTATGGAACTTCAGGTCCAGCGATGCCAGCGCGGGGATGTCACGACCGGCGATCAGCGGGGGCGAGCGATCGACGATGTCGCGCATTGCCTTGAAATCGCTGTCGTGGCCGCGCTCGCAGGCCAGCGTGGCGCACAGCACCTCGTTGGTAGCGCGAACCTCGATCATGTCCAGCACTTCGTTCAGCGACAGCGGGGTCACCAGCACGCCCTTGCGCGGCATGATCGACACCAGCCCTTCGACCTCCAGCCGATGCAGCGCCTGATGGACCGGCGTGCGGCCCAGCCCGAGCATGGCCGCCACCTGGGCCTCGTTCAATGGCTCGCCAGGCCGGAATTCGCATGAAATGATGCGCCGCTTGATTTCCGTATAGGCCAGTTCGCGCATGGCCGCCCCGGTCTGGGAGGCGGTCTGCTTGCCACTGTCGTCGTCGGTTCCTACCAGTCGAATGGATGTCGCCACGGTCCGGTTCTCGTTTTCTCTGAAGTTGGAGTGATACTAGTGTGATATTTCACAGAGAACAAGGGCCGGATTTATCAGGGTTTACGCGGAGTCGCCTTCAGGCGGGCGGTTCTCCCGCGCGGCGTTATGGGCGCCGAGGTCGATAAAGACCTTCCCGCCCTGGACCCGCACCGGATAGCTGCGAACGCCCTCCGTCACCGGCGCGCACACGGCCGCACCGGTCCGGACGTCGAACTTGCCCTGATGCAACGGGCATTCGATCTCGTGTCCGTCGAGGAACCCGTCGCACAGCCTCGCGTGGCCATGTGTGCAGAGGTTGTCGGTGGCATAGATCTCGCCATCGACGCCGTACAGCGCGATCTCGCGTCCGCCCACATCCACGGCGATCACATCGTCCTGCGGCACACTCGCAAGGGGGGCGGCCTCGGTCCAGCTTTCGGTCATCGTTCTCTCCCGCATCAGATCGGATAGATCAGCGAGTTGGGGATCATCTCGCTGTCGAATATGCAAAGCCGCGAAGCGAAACGCAGGCCATCGGGCGTGCGCACGACGGTGTCGAGATAGCGGCCGGCGTTCAGCACATCGGTCAGCTGATCGGGTTTGGTGCGCAGTACCGCGTAATTGGCCTCGGACACGATGCGCTCGCCATCGGCGCTGCGCACCAGCGGCGCGCCGACGATGTGGCGCTGGTAATAGGGGTCATGGAACAGCGTCTCGCGAATGCCGTAGATGCGATCGCGCAGCATGGCCTTGCTTTCGAACGACAGCGTCGCCAGCGGCAGGCCGCGTTCGTGGTTCTCTCGCGGCTGGACCTTGTAGATACAGTCGTCGGTGAAGAAATCGGGCCAGCGGTCCCAGTCGCCGTTGTCGACGACGCTGGCGTAATCGGCGTACAAGGTCAGCAACGCGTGGTAGTCGGCGAATTCCATCTTCAGACCTCCATCACCTTGCGCCAGTAGGCGTACATGCCGCGAATCAGCGTCTCGGTCACCATATGGTCGGTGTTCACCGCGGTGCGTCCGCCGAGTTCGGCCAGCACGCGATGCCAGGGTTTTTGCGCGAATCCTTGCTGCGAGCATTCGATGGCCTCGCCGTCGTCGGCAGAGACGAAGCCGGCGGGGCCGAACAGATTGGCCTGGCGCAGGCGCCGGCGCGTCATTGTCTCGTCGTCGTCCTCGAAACCGAAGTGTGTCCAGACGAAATCGAAGGTATCGGGACCGCGCGGCTGGATATGCCGCGTGGATACCGAATTGACCTGCTGCTGGAAGATCACGCTGGGAAAGATCGTCATCATCACCGCGGTGGGTTCACCCCACCAGGGCTCGTGCACGATGTCGAGCAGCCGGTCGTCCTGCAATGTCATCTGGTCCTTGAAGCTGGCGACGCCCGAAGTCACGTCGCTCTTTCCGCCCTGTCCGCGCGTCGAAACCATCGCGGCGTGACGCAAATGCGAGTCCATCACCAGGCGCGCCTTGTTGTCGGCGCGCCAGAGGCCGAAGGTCACGAACCACGTATGCAGCAGGCCGGGGTGGTAGGGGTCCTTGATGTTCTCCTGCATCAGCTTCCAGTTGCCCGGGATGCGCTGTTTGTTGTAGCCGAGCAGCTTCAGCTTGCGGCCGTTGAACAGACGATCGAAGTAGCCGAGGATGTCCGGGCCAAGATAGCGCTCCAGCGGTTCGACCTCGTGATCGAACGACGCGAAAACCACGCCGCCGCGCGTCGCGACCTTCAGCCGGGTCAGCCCGTGTTCCTCCGGCCGGAAATCCGCGGGCATGCCGCCGTTGATCTTGCCGTCCTGCTTGACGCCGCGCCGAAACGGCACGCCCTGCAGATTGCCCTTCAGGTCGTAGTTCCACTGGTGATAGGGGCAGTGGAAGTCCTTGCGATTACCGCTGCGCTCGCGGCAGAACTTCATGCCGCGATGTGCGCAGACGTTCTCGACCACGTTGATATCGCCATCCGCATCGCGGACCACGATGACGGAGCGCTCGCCGATCGCGGTGCGCTTGAAATCGCCGGGATTGGGAATCTCGGCCTCCAGGGCGACATAGTTCCAATGGCCGCGATAGAAGCAGCGTTGCAGTTCGCGCTGGTAGAGCTGCTGGTCGGTGTAGACGCGGAATGGGATGCGGCTGATGCCGTCGTCTGCCCATATCGGGTCGCTGCGTGGGGCGTTGCTGTCCATGCGATGTCTCCTGTTCTTGTTGGACGGTTGGCTGTCGTTGGTCAGTGCATTCGGGGCGCGGGTGGATCAATCGTTCGATGCGTAGAAGGCGTCCGCGTAGATATGGTCGGCTTGGATGCCGCGATCGCGCAGCAGTACCGTCGCGGCCTCGACCATCGGCGGTGCGCCACATAGATAGGCACGCCATCCGTTCAAATCGGCGTAGTCGTGCGCGACCGCTTCCGTGACGAGCCCGGTGCGCAGATCGCAGTCGCTGCCCGTCTCAGTGGAAACCACATCGATGCGCAGGCGCGGATGCCGCTGCGCCAGTTCGTTCAACCAGTCCAGTCCATACGCGTCGCGTGGCGAACGAATGCCGAAATACAGATGGATGGGATTGGAGAGTCCGGCGGCGATCGCACCTCGCACGATGGCAAGCACCGGCGCCAGGCCCGTCCCCCCGGCAATGCAAAGAATGGGATCGTCGTTGCGCATGCGCAGATAGGAAGTGCCGAGCGGCCCGCTGACGCGAACGGTATCGCCCACCTTCAACTGCTCGCGGATATAGCCGGTGACGCGGCCTTGCGGAACCATCCGCACATGAAATTCCAGTTCCCCATCGCCCGGCAGCCGTGCCATGGAGTAGGGGCGAATATGGTCCGGCGTGAATTGCAGCATCGCGTATTGGCCCGGAGTAAATGACATCAGCTTGGCCGGCGCGATTCGAATCAGCTTGATGTCGTGCGTCAGGTCCGCCAGTGCGGTCACCGTGCCCTTCACGATGCGAGCGGGGTGGACGACCACCTCGTCGGGCTCGGGGATCTCGATGGTACAGGGACCCATCACCATCGATTGGCAGGCGAGCAGGGCACGTCCGCCCTGCTCATCGTCGTTGATGGGGGCGTGGGCGCTGTCATCGCCGGCTGGCCGCACATCGCCCTCGACCAGACGACAGCGACAGGTGCCGCAGCGGCCCGCCATGCAGCTGTACGAGATCGGCACGCCATGCTGCTGCAACGCGCGCAGCAGATTCTCGCCCTGCGGCACGTCCAGACGCTGTCCATGGGGTAGGACGCGGACTTCCATGTCGTCTCCGGTCGTTGTTGTTGTTGTGGTTGTGGTTGTGGTTGTTGTGGTTGTGGTTGTTGTGGGTGTGGTCGTTATGGTCTGGACCCATCATCGGGCATCGGCAGCGATAAACCAATAGAATCCCACTTATATGACCCATTCATGAAAGTGATAACGGGAAAAGGGGAAGACATGCGGCTGCAGGACGTCGATCTGAATCTGCTCGTCGTGTTCGAGCACCTGCTGCGGCTGCGTACCGTGTCGGGAACGGCCCGCGAACTAGGCCTGACGCAACCGGCCGTCAGCAACGCGCTGGCGCGATTGCGGCGACTCTTCGATGACCAGCTGTTCGTGCGCAGCGCCAAGGGGATGCTGCCGACCCCGGTCGCGGAAGACCTCGCGGAGCCGGTTGCCTATGCATTGGATGCGTTGCAGTCAGCCTTGAACCGCAAGGTCGAGTTCGACCCATTGCGCAGCGACCGCAGGTTCCAGCTGGCGATGACCGATATCGGCGAGGTGCACTTCATTCCCAGGCTGATGAGCGCGCTGCGCGAGAGGGCGCCGGGCGTGTCGATCGCCACCGTGCGCAATACCGCGATCGACCTCGCCGACGCGATGAGCGTGGGGCAGGTCGATCTGGCGGTGGGCCATCTGCCCGAACTGCCATCAGAGTTCTACCAGCGCCGGCTGTTTCGCCAGCGCTACGTCTGCATGTTTCGCGCGGGCCATGCGCTGGACAAGCGCACCGTGCGACTGCAGGACTTCGAGCGCGCGGACCACGTCGTGGTAACCGCGGCCGGCACCGGCCACGCCCGCGTCGACGAAATCCTGGCCAAGCTCGGGGTCCGCCGCAACATCCGCCTGCGCGTGCCGCATTTCGTCGCGCTGGCCGATATCGTCGCCACCACGGACCTGGTGGCGACCGTCACCGAGAAGTTCGCCGAGCGCAGCGCCGCGTATTTCGGCCTCAAATCGATCCGCCATCCGGTCGATCTGCCGGACATCCAGATCAATCTGTTCTGGCATGGGCGCTATCACCGGGATCCAGGAAATCAGTGGTTGAGGGATTTGATTTTTGAGTTGTTTGCGGAGGGGTGAGCGCGCCCCGCAAGGCAAGATCGGCGCCGCGGCTGGAGCATTTCGAGACCGGACTTCAGTAGGGAAAACTTCGTGACTTCGACACCGTTAAGAAGTTGTTGGGACAGACTCGGGACCGAGCAGGTCAAGATGCCGCAATACTATAGAGTTGCGCTCGATTGGAGATGATGCTTGTGAATGACGATATCGTCCGCGGATTGATTTCAGGTTTGATTGGGCCTCCCCTTTTCGAATGGGCAAAGAAGTATAGCTATCTATTGGTATTTATTGCGGCAATTGTGATTGTGCAAGCCTGTTTGATTTTGTCGTTGGTTGACGCGCTTGGCTGGAGAACCGCTGTGCAGAAAGCTTGGGCGCCTGTTGCAATCGCTGTTTCAATAGGGTGCGGCGCATTGGCTGTAATTTGCGTCTTTGTTGGCCGGATAACGTCGCCAAAGGAACGACCGTAGGGCAGTTGCATGGCGAAGATTCGAGGATAGGTTGAGCAATTGAGATTGCGAAATGATGGAAAGCTGAAAGGATGGGTTATGACCGCCTTGGTCGTTCTGGCGGCATTGATAATGTTCCTGGCGATAAAGCTTGTAGCTGCCGGGACGTGGAGGGTAGTGGCTGCACACTCGACCTGACACTGACGGCGATTGGAGGATATGCAGCAAAAGCGCAGGCGCTTGGCCTTTGCCCATTCGAAGAATCCGCTTGGCGAAAAGCGAAGCGCACCTATGGCGACAATGATGAAAATACCTGAACCGAGCAAGCGCAATGTATGTGCCGATAACAGGGAGCGCGAAGATCGTGCACGAGAAATCGCAAATATGGGCGTATGGCGGCGGGCTGCCGTGGCATATATGGCGCTTCTTGGTTTGGCGGGTGTAATATTGATCTTTTCGCTTGCTCGCTGTGCGGGATGGAAGCCAGTATTGGTCGGACTGCCCGTACTTTGCACCATCTTTGTTAGCATCACGTACCAGCTCATTAAAGAACTTCGCATGACGAAACGTCATACGGAATTCGCGCAAGATAGCACAGAGATCTCCGAAGCATCGACGCAAATTAGTGGTAATAGTGATAATGACAATAATTGAGAGTCTTAATCAATTTCATCGGGTGAGAAGAAGAATTATTTTTTGATCATTTCATCTTCTTTGTCGCGTTCTTTATGGCATTGAAGTTCTCTGATGATCCAATTGGGGGCGGGTATTCTGATCGTGAACGGCAGAGCGGAGATCACACCCGAACTGACGCACGAGGCCCTGCAACAACTCTCGCTGCGCTACCGCCTGGCGTGCGACGCGTGCGAAGCCTATGCCGGTGCGGGCTTCACCGTGATCTATCAGGACGTGATACTTGGCGAGTATCTGAACGAGGTCCACACGAGGCTGTCCCGCTGGTCCCCCGGCGTACTGGTGCTCAACCCCACGTTGGACGTGGTCGCGCGGCGCGATGCCGAACGGCGCAAGACCGCCTATGCCGGTGATTGGACCCCTGCGTCGCTGGCTGCAGGGCTGGAGCACACGCCGCGAATCGGCTTGTGGCTCGATACATCGGCCATGACGGTGGAGGAAACCGCCGACTTCGTATTGCGCCACGCAGAGGCAACCAGGATCGCCGAACGCTAGAGTGCGAATGCGACCACCGTCGTCGCAATCAATCGGGCCGCATCCCAAGAAAGGCCGTCATTATCTAATTGCCTTACCATTCGATCATTGCAAAGCGGCCAACTCCGCCGCATCCAACGATCGAAGACAAGCCATGGCACTGACAATCACCCCCGGAACGACGACCCGCACGCTGATTCGTGGCGAGGCTGGCGATATCGAACTGCTGATCGACTCGCCGAAAGACGCGGTGCAGGGCATTGCCGTGGTCGGCCATCCGCATCCGATGCAGGGCGGCACTGCCGACCACAAGGTGCCGCACCAACTGGCCCGTGAATTGAGCGCGCACGGTTTTCTCGCCGTGCGGCCCAATTTTCGCGGCGTCGGTGCGACGCAGGGCGAGTACGATGCCGGTGTCGGCGAGACGAACGACATGCTGGCGGTGGTCGACCATCTGCGCGAGCAATACCCAGGTCTGCCGCTGGCGCTGGCGGGCTTCTCGTTCGGCGCCTTCGTGGCGGCGCTGGCATCGGTCCAGCTTACGCAACGCGGCGTCGCGATCGATCATCTGATTCTGACCGGCATGCCGTCCGGCCCCGTTGCGAATCACCGCAGCTACGATACGCCGCCGGTCCCGGCGAATGCCCTGGTGATTCATGGGGAGAACGACGAGCGAGTCGCGCTGTCGGCCATCTTCGATTGGGCCCGCCCGCAGCAGTTGCCGGTCGTGGTGGTGCCCGGCGCGGACCATTTCTTCACCGGCAAGCTGCCGGTGCTGAGGCGCCAGGTCGCGAGTTATCTGGAGCGTCCGCCCGCATCCGCCGAGGCGTGAATCGGCCGCGTGGGCCTCGTCAGCCCGGCCCAGCTGCGCCGATCAGCCGCATGGGCCTCGCCTAGCCCGGCGAAGCTCCGCCGATCAGCCTGACTCCCTTCCACTGCCCGCTCGCGACCATCTCCGACACGATGGTCTGCAGCGCGGCCTCGACGCTGCGGCACGCCAGGCTCAGGCTTGCCGACGACGACAGGCACAGGCTGACGCGCCGCTCCAGCGTCGCGTCGGCGATCGACATCGCCGCGAGCGCTTCATCTTCGTCGCCGGCCAGCGCGGACCACGGCAGGATGGTCCATCCCAGTCCCTCGCGCACGGCGGACAGCAGCACCGATACCGCGCTGGTCTCCGCGACCAGGCGGCATTGCAGGCCGGCACTGACCAGCGCGCGATCGCACAGCACGCGGACCGAATTGGGAAAGCTCGGCAACAGCAGCGGCAACGCCGCGGCCTGCGCCAGCGTGATGGCGTGGGGATGTCCCGGATGTCCCGGACGTCCTGGAATCGGCCGGCCGACCAGCATCAGCTGTTCGTCGAGCAGCGGAGTCGATTGCATGTTGGGGCGCTGTTGCACGTCCATTGCCACGGCGAGATCGAGCTTCTGCAGCGCCAACGATTCGGCCAGATCGGCGCTGGAGCCTTCGACGATCTCCAGCGTGATATCGGGGAAGTGCTCGGTCACATGCCGCAGCAGCGGCAGGGCCAGCACGCGGGAGGTGCTGGTCGGCAATCCCACGCTGACGTGGCCGCACGGCACGTCGCGGCCGTGCTGTACCGCGGCCTTGGCCTCTTCCATCTGCCGCAGCACCATCTTGGCGTGGCGGTAGAGGATAAGGCCGGTGTCGGTGGGTCTGGTGCCCGAGGGGCCGCGCACCAGCAATCTGGCGTCGAGTTCGGCTTCGAGGTTGGCGACGTGCTGGCTCAGCGAGGGCTGGGCGATATGGAGCGCATCGGCCGCGGCGGTGATGCTCTCCAGTTCGACGATGCGCGCGAAATAGCGCAGCTGCTTCAGGTCCATATTCGGCGAGGCGGTGGCATGGTGGCTCACGCCAATCGGTCGCGAATGCGGCCGGATCGGTGGCGGGGCACGCCGGCAATGTAGCATCCGCCGGCGCCCCGCTGCGCGTTCCAGCAGCGGGGCCAGCCACGGACCCAGCCGCGGGACTAACCGAGGGATGAGCTGCGAATCGGCAGATCCAGATACGAAGCCAGCTCGCCGCCGAGCCGGATCGACAGCCGCGGCGGACGGCCATGTGGCACCTGCGGGAAGTGCCCACGGTCCGCGCCGGCGATCGACAGACGCAGCCGGCTTCCGGCGGCCAACGTCCACGCGACGGGCAGCATCGCAAAGTGCAGGCGCTCGGTCTGCCCCGGCACCAGACGCGCCGCGTCGGCCTTCGCGAACGTGCGGTAGGGCCACGTGGTGCGGTATTCCGGCGGGCACGGCGCGGTCCTGCGATGCAGCGCGCGCAGCATGCCTTCGGTGATGTAGCGCACTTGCCCGGACGCCTCGACCTCGGACAGGAAGACATGCAGCGCGGCGTCGGGCTGCGAGCTGGCGAGGCCAATGTTCAGCACGACATGGCCGGCGATCGACAGCGGCGCCGTCAGCACCGCGCCATCGAAGGACAGCAGGTCCTGCTGCCGTTCACTCCAGTCCGGGTAGTAGTCCTCGATATTGGCCGCGCCGAGCCGCTCATAGCGGGTTTGGCGGCCGGTGGACCAGTTGAAGTCGGCCATCGTGTCGCGGTCCGATTCCGCCGCGGGACATGCCGGCGACAGGCTTTCCGCATCCGCGCTCAGATACAGCCGCTGCGTGTCATCCACCGGCACCGGGGGCCAGGTCGCGGCCGCATGCCATTGCTCGTCGTGCACGCTGTAGTAGTGGACGCGGGCCTCATGCTCGAGCCCGGTGGGCAATTGCATCAGATGATGATCGAAGAAGCGCAGTACCTCGGCCAGCAGCGGGAAGTCGGCGGCGGCGTGGTTGCGCCACGGCGAGATATTGGTGCGCGCGCCGTGGTCCCAGGGGCCCAGCAGCAGCCGGCTGTCGTGATTGGGCAGTGAAAGGAAGCGGGTGATCGCGCCATTCGCATAGCCGCCGCCGTCGTACCAGCCCGAGATCGAATACACCGCGACGTCCTGCGCAATGCCGTCGAGATAGCGATAGGGGCTGCAGCTGCCCGAATCGAGCGCCGGGTCGTGCTGCGTGGCGCCATCGCGGAAGGCGAACTCCGGCGCCAGATCGGCCAGCGCGAAGTTGTTGCGATGCTGCTCGATGGCCGCTTGTACCAGGCTGCCGTCGGTGTCCGCGTCGACCCGCTCCGGTCCATCGAAGCGCGGATCGTTGAAGTAGGGATAGCGGGCCAGCAGCGCGCGATCGTCCTGATCGAGCGCGACCATCAGTTCGTCATAGGCCTGCACCCAGACCTTGGACAGCAGGCCGCCCGGGTACAGCTGCTCGCTGTAGATGTCGGAGACCGCGAACAGCGGGGCGATCGCCTTGACCGCGGGATGGCCCGTGCTGGCCAGGAAACAGGCGGCCGCGCCCAGATAGGAGATGCCGGTCGAGCCGATGCGGCCATTGGACCAGGGCTGCGCCACGATCCAGTCCGCGATCTCGAAATAGTCGTCACGCTCGGTCGGCGATCGCAGCGCGTCACGCGTGCCGAAGCTGGCGCCGGTGCCGCGTACGTCGACCACCACTACCGCATAGCCCTTCGGTACGAAGGCGTCGCGGTATTTAGCGGTATTCGGGCTCGGCTCCGCACCGGGCTCGCGCAGCCGGAAACGGCGGAAATAGGGCGTGAAGATGACGATGGTCGGATAGCGCGCCGGCGCATCGTTGTCGCGGACCGGCCCTTCGGCCTCCAGCGGCTGCGGCACGAAGACATCGACCGCGAGCCGGCATCCGTCGCGCATCGTCACATAACAGGACAGCGGCGCATCGGGAACAGAAAAGCGCGAGGGGCGCGCTTCGAGATAGGTGCTGGCCGGCGTTTTCCAGGCATTGCCGCGGAGATCGATATCGGACATGAATCTTGCGTTGAGGTCGGTTGGCTTGCGGCAATGGTAAGCAGCGCCTCCCGAGCCCCGGAAAGACGAAATGCCGATATGGATATAGGGCTGGCCTATGGCATGCCGCGCCGCGGCGCGCAAAATCGGCCGCCGGTGCATCGAGATGCGCCAAAGCAGGGCCGAATGCCGATGCAGAACGCGGGGCATGCACTGCGGCGATTCCCGATGCCCCCGGGAGGGGCAGCCCGGAATCCGCCATAGGTTCGACCTATGGCGACATCGAGATTCCGTATTGGTTGGCATTCGCGCGAATTCTTACCATCGCTCTACAAGCCGGATCGATGGCGGCGCATTGCGCCGATGGAGGTCGCGTGGCGCGCCGGTGCGAATGCAGCCAGCGAAACGCAGCCAGCGAACTGAGCCAACGAGTCGCAGCCAGCGAAACGCAGCCGTCGAGACCATTTCAATTCGCATGATTGGGGAGAACTGCAGATGTACCGTTCCTTGATGGGCGCCGCGATGGCGGCCCTGATGACGCTGTCCGGCGCCGCGATGGCGCAGGATGCCTATCCCAACCGTCCTGTCCGGCTGATCGTGCCGCAGTCGGCGGGCTCGGGCGGCGACGTGGTCGCGCGGATGCTGGGCGACAAGCTGAGCCAGGAGCTGGGACAGTCCGTGGTGGTCGACAATCGCGCCGGCGCCAACGGCATCATCGGCACGTCCTTCGTGGCCAAGCAGCCCGCCGACGGCTACACGCTGCTGCTGACCGGTGTGTCGCAGGTCAGCTTCAACCAGCATCTGTACAAGTCGCTGCCCTACGATCCGCAGAAGGACTTCACCTTCATTGCCCCCGTGGTCGACACGCCGTTCGTGCTGGTGACCAGCAAGGCCAGCGGCATCACGTCGATGGCCCAGTTCATCGAGAAGGCGAAGGCCAAGCCCGGCGGACTGACTTTCGGCAGCGCCGGCGTCGGCAATTCCACTCATCTGGCGATGGAGATGCTGGCCGACAAGGCCGGCATCAAGCTGACACACGCCGCCTACAAGGGCTCGGGTCCGGCGCTGACCGGCGTGATCGCCGGCGAAGTCGATGCGATGGTCAGCGTGGTGGGTTCGGCGCTGCCGCAGATCACGGGCGGCAACGTGGTGCCGGTGGCGATCGTCGGGCAGAAGCGCGCCAAGGAGTTGCCCAATGTGCCGACGGTCAAGGAAGCGGGTCTGGACGTGCCCGTGATGCCTGGCTGGTACGCCTTGCTCGGGCCGGCCAATATGGATGCCAAGGTGGTGGCTCGGCTCAATGCGTCCGTGCAGGCCTTCCTGTCCGATCCGCAGGTCAGGAGCAAGCTGGCGTCGCTCTATCTGGAGCCGCTGGCAGGGTCGGCCGAGGCGATCAAGCAGCGCGCCGTGACCGACGCCAAGGTCTGGGGCGAGTTCATCAAGCGGCGGGGGATTCAGAACTCGTGACGGTCGGACAGCTCAAGGGCGGCCATGCAAGGGCCATTCGAGAGGCTATTCGAGGGGCTATTCAAGGGGTTATTTGAGCCCGCAGCCCGGCGGCGTCGAATAAGGTCGCTGTCGCCCCCCGCACGCGGGGGCCCGGTGACCCGACTTCGCACACCGCCGAACTCCCGCACGGCCGGGGAAGACCAGCCTCTCGGGCGGCAGCGCGATACCGCTAACTCTGCAACTCCGGCACGTTGCCGGCTTCCTCGTGCACGGTCAGGCGATCGTCGACATCCTGTACGCCCGCGATGGCCCGCACGGCCGCGATCAGTGCCTCGTGTTCGGCCGACAGGATGTGTCCGCTCAGCCAGACTCGCCCGCCCACCACGGCCACGTCGATCGCGCCGGGGTGGCCCACGAGACGGCCCATTTCCGCGCGGACGCGCTCGGCGATGGTGTTGTCATCGGCCGAGTGCTTGCCCAGGCCGGTCGCGCTGCGCACCTTCGCCGCGATGCCCTGCATCCGGTCGGTGATCCGTTTTGCCTGCTTCTCCGCGAGATCCTGCATGTCGTGGCGGCTTGCCTCGGCCTTGTCGCGCAGCTCCGCGCGGCGCCGGCGGCCCGACTGCGGATCGAACAGGTACATGATCGCCGCGCCAACCGCTGCCGCGACCGCAAATGGCAGCAGGCCCGGCTTGCTGCCGTGCGTGTCGCGCTGCATGCCTTCCCGCCGCTCCTCGTGCATTCCGTCGTTCATTTGCGCCTCCTTGAGAACAATGGCTACACCCCCCGCCCGGCGGCGGGGAAGCGCTTAAAGCGGGGAGCATCAGGTGTGCCAGTTCGACGGTGCGGAAGGAGAGCCGGCGTGGTGGGCGAAAGCGGCGTGCGAGCTCGCAGATAAAGCGATCCGGCGCCCCGGCGGGGAGGTGAAATTTACCGATGGGGAAATCAGTGTTGCAGAGACGCCTGCAGAGGGGCTGGCAGAAGCGCTGGCAGAAGGATTTGCAGGGAGGCTTTAGGGACGCGGCTTCGCCGCGATTCGACGTGGTGCTGTTCTCTCCGCCTCATTGACCCCGTCGTTCTCCAATACTTCGGCCACGCGCGTCTTCAACATCGGCACCACCTCTTCACCGAACCACGCGTTCCGCTGGAACCACGCCACATTGCGCGGCGAGGGATGCGGCAGCGGAACATATCGCGGCCCATATTCCGCCCACGCCATCACGGTCTCGGTCAGCGACGGCTTGTTCGCGGCGCCGACAAAATACCGCTGCGCATGGAGGCCGACGAGCAGCGTCAGCTCGATGTGCTCCAGCCCGGCCAGAATCCGGTCCATCCACATCGGCGCGCACTCCGGCCGCGGCGGCTTGTCGCCACTGGCAGCGCGGCCGGGATAGCAGAGGCCCATCGGCACGATGGCGAATCGGGTCGGGTCGTAGAACGTCTCGGCATCGACGCCCAGCCACTCGCGCAGCCGCTTGCCGCTGGCGTCGTTCCAGGGGATGCCAGTCTGGTGGACCTTCGTCCCCGGCGCCTGGCCGACGATCAGGATGCGGGATTGCGGCGAGGCCTGCAGTACAGGGCGGGCGCCGAGCGGCAAATCCGGTTCGCAGGCCCTGCAGGCCCGGACTTGGGCCAGCAGCGCGCCGAGTTCTATTGTTCGGTGAATCTTCATACGTCCGGTATTACGAGTGGCGCGATGGCTTTACAGAGGAACTCTGCTAGCGCCGTACTTTTTGTGACGGGGAGAAAATCCGCGATAGTGCCCTTTCGCGACACTACGTCGGCCCTTAGTGTCGCAAATTCCCCGATTCCCGACACTACCCGAATGTTTAATGTCGCGATTCGAGCGTTTCCCGACACTACGACATGCTTGATGTCGCGATTCACGCGTTTCGCGACACTACGCGGTGACGAGTAGCCCGGCGTTGACGGGGGCCGTCGTGGGCCCAGGGCGGTGCGAGCAGCACCTGAACCTTTTACAATCTGCGTTGCAAAGTGATGTACGGCTCACAACGTGCCAACCGCGTACCGGCAGTATCGCGGTTTGAGAGCGCCCACCGGAGGACCGGGGCCCGACGGCATGCTTCTTGCCCCGCCCCGGTCATCAGCGAACCACCAAAAGGCCCGCATGAAGCCACGGCAAGACGGTCGCAAGGGAGGCAAGGCAATGAAACGCATCGGCGAGACCGCCCGGTTGCGCGACACTCTGGAATCGGCCGACGACAGGACGGCGGCCAGCGGGGCCGTGGCGGTGCCGCCGGCCGAAGCGCTGACCGGCGAGGTTTGGCGCAAGGGTGCGCGTGTCACGCTGCCCGTCAGGCAATTGCGGCCCACGCAAATGACCGTTGGCCTGTATCACGTCCAGAGCAAGATGGACGTCACCCTGCGCCATCAGGGCCGCAAGCAGATCGAGCTGATGGAGCGGCATCGCATCCATGTCGTGATCGGCCCCGGCCCGGCCTTCTACGTCATCGACCACCATCACTGGGCGCGCGCCTGGTATGAGCTCGGCATCGAAAGCGTGCCGGTGGTGATCAAGCACAACTGGAGCGCGCTGCCGCCCGATCGCTTCTGGCTGGAGATGGAGGCCCGGCATCTGGTCCATCCCTACGATCAATACGGCGAGCGCCAGGGGCTCGCCGCCTTGCCGCATTCGCTGGCCGAGATGCGCGACGATCCGTACCGCAGCCTGGAGGCCTTCGCCCAATTGGCCGGCGGCTACGACAAGGTCAAGCAGGCCTATCCCGATTTCCGCTGGGCCGATTTCTTTCGCCGCCATATCGACGGGCGCCTCGACACGGTGCCCGGTTTCGCGCTGGCGCTCGCGCATGCCGTCAAGCTGGCGCGCAGCAGCAAGGCGCGCGGCTTGCCGGGTCATCTCGATGACCGGGAGGATGGCAAGACTCGCGGCAAGGCTGGCGGCAAGGCGAAGCTCGGTTCCATCGGCAAGGACAAGGGCACCAAGTCCAGCAAGTCCGGCGGCTCGGGCAAGTCCGGCAAGTCCGACGGAAAGGCGTGATGACGGCGCGCGCGCAGGCGAGCACGATCGCGCCGGCGGCGGCCTTGCCCGAGCGCCTCGATGGGCTGCCCTGGTCGCGCTGGCACTGGCGCGTGGTGATCGCGCTCGGCGTGGCATGGGTGCTCGACGGTCTGGAGGTCACGCTGGTCGGCTCGCTCGGCGGCGTGCTGCAGCGGCCCGATACGCTGGGGCTGTCGGCCGCGCAATTCGGCTGGTCGGGTTCGATCTATATCGCCGGCGCGGTGCTCGGCGCGCTGATCTTCGGCCGCTTGACCGATCGCCTTGGCCGCAAGCGGCTGTTCCTGCTGACGCTGGCGGTTTATATGGGCGCGACGCTGGCGACCGCCTTCTCGCCGAACTTCGCGGTCTTTGCGCTATGCCGCTTCGTCACCGGCCTGGGTATCGGCGGCGAATACGCGGCGATCAATTCGGCGATCGACGAACTGGTGCCGGCTCGCGTGCGTGGGCGCGTCAGCCTGGCGATCAATGGCAGCTTCTGGCTGGGCGCGGCGCTCGGCGCGGGCCTGAGTCTGGTGCTGCTCGACCCCCGCGTGCTGGGTCCGGAGCTGGGCTGGCGCGCGGGCTTCGCGCTCGGTGCGATCCTGGCCGTGGCGATCCTGCTGGTGCGGCGCGATGTGCCGGAGAGCCCGCGCTGGCTGCTGACGCATGGCCGCCCGGAAGAGGCGCTGCGGATCGTCGAGCGGATCGAGGCCGAGGTCTACGGGCATTCGGCGCATACCGCCCGCGACGACACCGTGCTGCGAAAAATGCCGCGCACCGCGGGACAGGCGACGCCGTGGCGCGATGTCGCCGACGTGATGCTGCATCGCTATCGGAGACGCACCGTGGTCGCGCTGGCGCTGATGATCTCGCAAGCCTTCTTCTACAACGCGATCTTCTTCACCTACGCGCTTGTGCTGACGCGCTTCTACGCCGTGCCCGATGGCCGCGTGGCGCTCTATCTGTTCCCCTTCGCGCTCGGCAACGTGCTTGGCCCATTGATCCTTGGCCCGCTGTTCGACCAGGTCGGCCGGCGCAGGATGATCGGCCTGACCTATTGCCTGTCCGGCGTGGGGCTGGCGCTGACCGGCTGGGCCTTCGTGCAGGGCTGGGTCGAGGCGCGCGGCTTGGCGCTGTGCTGGTCGGCGGTATTCTTCCTCGCGTCGGCCGCGGCAAGCTCCGCGTATCTGACGGTCAGCGAGGTCTTCCCGCTGGAAATCCGCGCACTGGCCATCTCGATCTTCTTTGCGATCGGCACCGGCGCCGGCGGCTTTGCCGCGCCGGCGCTGTTCGGCATGCTGGTCGAAACGGGCAGCCGGGAAGCGGTGGCGATCGGTTATGCGATCGGCGCGGCGCTGGTGATCGTCGCCGGGCTGCTGGCGTGGCGATACGCGGTCGATGCCGAACGCAAGCCGCTGGAGGCGGTGGCCGCGCCGCTGCGCCCGTATCGCGACTGAGCGACTAAGCGCGACTTAGCACAACTGAGCACGACTAAACGCGCCGGCACGCCATCGTCACCCTCACCAGCCGTTGTGCGCCGCGCCGCTGTCCACGCGCCGGTGCGCGGCAAAGCGTTGCAGCAGGAAATCGACCAGCGCACGGGTCTTCGCCGACAGATGGCTGCGCGTCGGGAACACGATGTAGATATCGGCGTTCGGCAAGCTCCATTCCTTCAGCACCGGCTGCAGCTCTCCGCTGCGCAATAGCGGCGCCACGTCCCATTCGGAACGCACCAGGATGCCATGCCCTTCGCGCGCCCAGCCAAGCGCCGATTCGCCGTCGTTGGTGCTCAGCGGGCCGCGCACCTTGACGGTCTCCTGCCGCGTGCCGCTGCGCAGATGCCAGGTGCCGAACGTTTCGTCGCTCTCGCGAATGAAGATGCATTGATGCCGCGTCAGGTCCTGCGGCGTGGCGGGTGTGCCGGCGGCCTTCAGATACGCCGGGGTCGCGCACAGCAGGCGGCGATTGTTGGCCAGCAGCCGGGCGGTCAGCCGCGCGTCGGGCAACTCGCCGAAGCGGATCGACGCATCGAAGCCCTGTTCGACCAGGTTCACGGGGCGGTCGCTCAGATGCAGCTGCACCTCGACGCGCGGATGCAGCCGCGCGAAGGCGGACAGCGCCGGCGCGATATATCGCCGGCCGAAGCCCAGCGTCGCGCTGATCCGCAGCAGGCCGTGCGGCGTCGCGCCGCTTCCCGCCACGGTGCGCTCCAGCGCCTCGAGTTCGGCGAGCACGCGCGCGCCTTCGACCAGATAGGTCTCGCCCTCGGGCGTCAGGCTGAGCCGCCGCGTGGTCCGTTGCAGCAGACGCACGCCGAGGCGCCGCTCGAGCGCGGCCAGGCGCTTGCTGACCGCGGGGGGCGTCACGCCGAGTTGCTGCGCGGCGGCCGCGAGGCTGCCGTGCTTGTTGACGGTGGCGAAGAAGGCGAGATCGGAAAAGCCGTCCATGAAGGGTGGATCTGGTGGAGGGGGAGCCGAGCGACCGACGGGAGTGGTGATTCGTGAATCGCAGTTAATCAAGCATGATCCGGCCGGAAATTATGCTGGTTTTCATCAATGATACGATGCCTTCCACAACAAGACCAACAACGAAACCAATAACGAAATCAACAACGAACCCCCGAGTGGACGGAGACAACGATGAAACTGCAACTCCTTTGCGCCGGCCTGACGCTGGCTTTCGGTAGCACGGTCGTCGCCGCGGGCGCGTATGCGCAGGGCTATCCCGAGCGGCCGATCAAGCTGGTGGTGCCCTACGCGCCGGGCGGCAGCGCCGATATCGCGGCGCGGCTCGTCGCCGACGAATGGGCCAAGGCGCTCGGCGGCACCATCGTGATCGAGAACAAGGGCGGCGCCGGCGGCAATATCGGCGTCGATGCGGTCGCCAAGGCGGCCGGCGATGGCTACACGATCGGCCTGCAGACGGTGTCGCTGGCGATCAATCCGTCGCTGTTTGCGAAGATGCCGTACGACACGCAGAAGGACCTGGCGCCGATCGGCATGGTGGCGAGCTCCCAGCATGTGCTGGTGGTCAACAACCAGCTGCCGGCCAAGGACCTGAAGGGGCTGCTGTCGATGCTGAAGGCCCAGCCCGGCAAGTACACCTATGGATCGGCGGGCCCGGGCAGCACCTTCCATATGGCGGCCGAGCTGTTCAAGAGCGTGGCCAATGTGCCGATCGAACATATCCCGTATCGCGGTGGCGGTCCGGCGCTGATGGACACCATCGCCGGCCAGGTCAACATGAGCTTCCCGGTGCTGTCCGCCGCGCAGCAGCAGGTGCAGGCCGGCAAGCTGCGCGCGATCGGCGTGACCGGACCCAAGCGCTCGCCGCTGATGCCCGATGTGCCCACCATCGCCGAGGCGGGCCTGCCGGGCTATGCCTTCGAGACGTGGTTCATGGTGTTCGCCCCGGCCGGCACGCCGCAGCTGGTGATTACCAAGCTGAACGCCGCGCTCAATACCGCGTTGAACGCGCCGGCACTGAAGGCCCGCATGGTGCGCGAGGGCTTCGATCCGATGCCGTCCACGCCGGAGCAGGCCCGCGCCCGCCTCGCCAAGGAAATGCCGCTGTGGGCCAAGGTGATCAAGGAGCGCGGCATCTCGGCGGAGTAAGCCATAAGCCAGGCACATTGCCCGCGACAGGCGCCGCGGAACATCGCGGCATGACATATCGCCTCATTCGGAACCCTGCATGATTCCCCGCACGCTATATCGCAAGCTGGTCGATTCGCATACGGTCGCCAGACTGGACGACGACAACGTCCTGCTGTTCTGCGATCTGCATCTGATGAACGAGTACACCAGCCCGCAGGCCTTCGCCGGCCTGCACGAGCAGGGCCGGCCGGTGCTGATGCCGGGGCAGAACGTCGCCGTGGTCAGCCATATCATCCCGACGCATCCCGGCGCGATCCGCGTGATTGCCGACCCTGCGTCGGCCCTGCAGGCGAGCAACCTGAAGGCCAACTGCGACCGGCACGGGATTGCGCTGTTCGATACCAACGACCGGCTGCAGGGCATCGAGCATGTGGTCGCGCCCGAGCACGGCATGATCCGGCCCGGCATGGTGGTGATCTGCGGCGACAGCCATACCACCACCTATGGCGCGCTGGGTGCGCTCGGCTTCGGCATCGGCACCTCGGAGGTCGAGCATGTGCTGGCGACGCAGACGCTGGTCTACCGGCTGGCAAAGGACATGCGGATTCGCGTCGACGGCACGCTGCCGGCCGGCACCACGGCCAAGGACCTGGTACTGATGATCATCGGCCGGATCGGCGCGCAGGGCGCGCGCGGCTATGTGGTCGAGTTCTGCGGCAGCGCGATCGAATCGCTCAGCGTCGAGGCCCGCTTCACGCTGTGCAATATGGCGGTCGAGGCCGGCGCGCGCGGCGCGCTGATCGCGCCCGACGCCACCGCCATCGACTACGTGCTGCAACGCGCGCCGGATATCGATGAGGAACTGCGGCCGCAGGCGCTCGCCGCCTGGCTCGCACTGCGCAGCGATGCCGACGCGGCCTTCGACGTCGAACACCGTTTTGATGCCAGCGACGTGGCGCCCCATGTCACCTGGGGCACCAGCCCGGATCAGGTCGTGCCGGTGGGCGGACGGATCCCCGATCCGCTGGAACAACCGGAGGGCCCCGCACGCCGCAGCACCGAACAGGCGCTGTCCTATACGCGCCTGGAGCCCCGCGCGCCGATCGCCGGCACGCCGATCCAGCATGTGTTCATCGGCTCCTGCACCAACGCCCGCATCGAGGACTTGCGTGCGGTGGCCCAGGTGGTGCGCGGCCGGCGCGTGGCGGACGGGGTACGCGCGATGGTGGTGCCCGGCTCGGGCGCGGTCAAGGCGCAGGCCGAGGCCGAGGGCATCGCCGCGCTGCTGATCGACGCCGGCTTCGAATGGCGGCAGCCGGGCTGCTCGATGTGCCTGGCGATGAACGACGACGTGCTGGAGGCCGGCGTGCGCTGCGCCTCGACCACCAACCGCAATTTCGAAGGCCGGCAGGGCAGGGGGGCGATCACCCATCTGATGAGCCCTGCGATGGCGGCCGCCGCCGCCGTGACTGGCCGCATCACCGATGTACGCGCACTGGAGCGCCACCATGACTGAACCGCTTCGTATCGACGGCAAGGCCGCGGCGATCCGCATCGAGAACCTGGACACCGACCAGATCATGCCGAAGCAGTTCCTGCGCGGCATCGACAAATCGGGGCTGGCGCAAGGGCTGCTGTACGACCTGCGCTTCGACGCGAAGGGCGAGCCGCGCGCCGACTTCGTGCTCAATCGCCCGCAATACGCCGGCACGTCGATCCTGATCGGCGGCTCCAACTTCGGTTGCGGCTCGAGCCGCGAGCATGCGGTCTGGGGTTTGCAGCAGTACGGCATCCGCGCGGTGATCGCGCCGAGCTTCGGCGAGATCTTCTATTCGAACGCGATGAACAACAGGCTGCTGCTGGTGATGCTGCCGCCGGAGCAGGTCGCCGCGCTGATGGAGATCATCGAGGCCAGCGACGGTGGTCCGGTCGGCATCGACATCGAAGCGATGCGGCTGCACGCCGAGGGCCTCGATGCCGGCTTTACGCTGTCGGCGCGCCATCGCGAGATGTTCCTGCAGGGGCTGGACATCATCGGCCTGTCGCTGGCGTATCGGCAGCAAATCGAGGCCTTCGCCGAGCGGCGCTGGGCCGCCGAGCCTTGGACGCGCGACATCGCCGCGGTGACGCGCCGACGGCTCGGCGGTAGCGCCGGGTAAGCATCGATTGCCTGCCGCCTGCCTATACTCAATGCAGCCCGCCGGCCTTGACCGGTGTCGCGCCGGCGGCGCCTGGGCGGACCTCGATCCGCCATTTCATGCAGGCAGCGTCAGGAGGCAGCAATGGGACGCAAATATATCGATTGCCGGGAAATTCCCAGCGACACCAAGTGCACGGTGGCGATCAGCGCCGACAGCGAGGAAGAACTGCTGGAGGCCGCGGTGCAGCATGCGGTGGAGGTCCATCATCATGACGATTCGCCGCAGCTGCGCGAGCAGCTGAAGGCAGCCTTCAAGGAAGGCGCGCCGCCGGCATGATGGGCGCCGGCAGCGCCGATGGCGATCACGATGACCCGCCGGCTTCGAGCCGGCGGTTTCGTTTCTGCCGGCGCGACGTTGCGCGCGGCCGGTCTCTCAGGCCGGGGTCGCGGCGAGCGCCGCGTTTTCGCGCTTGAGCGTTGCGCGGGCGCTGGCGACGGCCCGCCGCCGCGCCGCCAGTTCCGCGGCGGCCGCGTCGAGCTCTGCCTGCATCGTGACGAGACGCGAGCGCACCAGCGTGGGCGACGGACCGCCGGCGGCCATGCGGGCGCGGACACCCTGCACCGGGTCCAGGCAGCGCTGCACCGCCTCTTCGCTCAGGCCGATCGCGCGGCCGATCTGCTGGCGCGCGGCGATGTCCACCATGTCGCTGGTGATGCCGTCGGCCGGCAGCTGCGCGTCCAGCGCCTGGCGCACCACGGCGCCGACGATATGGTGCGCCTCGCGGAATGACAGATCGGCCTCGCGCACCAGTGCATCGGCAAGATCGGTGGCCGCGGAGAAGTCCCGGCGCGCGCGCAGCAGCATGTTGTCGCGCAGCGGCGTGGCAGAGCCGATCACCAGCGTCAGCAGCCGGGCGCTGCGCAAGCATTCGTCGGCGCATTCCCAGAAGCTGCGCATGCTCTCGCGGTTGCCGTCGCCGGTATGCGAGAAGTTGGTGCCCTTGACCGTCGACAACGCGGCGGTCAGCAGGCCGGTCAGATGGGCGCCCTTGCCCTTCAGGTATTCGAGCACGACCGGGTTCTTTTTCTGCGGCATGATGCTCGACGTCCCGGCCACGCTGTCGGGGAAGTCGATCAGGCCGAATTCCGGCGTCGACCAGACGAAATAGTCCTGTGCGATGCGGCTCCAGCCGACGGCGGCGATCGTCATCGCCGACATCATCTCCCAGGCGAAATCGCGCGATGCCACCGCGTCGAGCCCGTTGGCGACGCAGCGCGAGAACCCGAGCAACCGTGCGGTTTCCTCGCGCTGGATCGGGAAGGCGGTACCCGCGAGCGCACCGGCACCGAGCGGGCAGGCATCGAGCGCATCGAGTGCGCGCAGCAGCCGTTCGGCATCGCGGGCAAAGGCGTCGGCCAGACCGACGAGGTAATAGCCGTAGGTGATCGGCTGCGCCGCCTGCAGATGCGTGTAGCCCGGCATCACCGTGTCGGCGTGCTGCCGCGCCATCGTCAGCGTGGTCGCGCGCAAGGCCTGGATGGCCTCGAGCAGCGCCAGCCCGGCATCGCGGGCGCGCAGCCGATCATGCGTGGCGAGGATGTCGTTGCGGCTGCGTGCCACATGGAGCCGGCCGCCGGCGTCGGCGCCCGCGGTCTGCATCAGCTGCGCTTCGTAGTTGAAGTAGGCATCTTCGCGCGCCGGGTCGAGCGGCACCGCGTCGGGGCCCGCGCGTTCCATTTCCTCCAGCGCCCGCGCGATCCGCGCCGCCATCGCGCGCGGCACCAGCCCGGCGGCATGCAGCATCAGCAGATGGGCCTGGTTGATGTCGGTGAGATAAGGGAAACCGCTGGCGAAATCGCGGTTCAGCCGTGGCAGGTAGATCAGCTCGCACACTTCGGGAGCGGTGGCCTGCTGCAGGCGGCGGCTGACTTTGGAAGCGGTGTGGTTTGCGGTGCTGTTGGTGGCGCAGCTGGCGCCGTTGGTGGTGTCGATTGCGTTCGTGTCCATATGGCCTGGGATGGGGGAATTGGCATTGCGTTGTGGGCCAGTATGGAAATCGTCCTCCATATCGTCAAATCACAATCTGCGGTTGGCGCATACCAATTTGATATACCATCGCCACGCGCCTTCTCCACCACGACACGATGAACTTCAAGCAGATCGAAACCTTCCGCGCGGTGATGCTGGCGCGCTCGATGACCATCGCCGCGGAGCAACTCCATACCTCCCAACCGAACGTCAGCCGCGTGATCGCGCAGCTCGAGCGCGAGGCCGGCTTTCGCCTGTTCGAGCGCATTGCGGGCCGGCTCGTGCCGACCGTCGAGGGCGAGGCGCTGTTTCGCGATGTCGAGCGTGCCTTCGTCGGCCTGGATACGCTGCGCGATTCGGCGCGTGCGATCCGGCAGCTCGGCACGGGCGCACTGCGCATCGGCGCGGTGCCATCGATCGCGATGAGCGTGATGTCGCCCGCCATCCGCGAGTTCCGCAAGCGGCATCCGGACGTCGCGATCTCCGTCCATACCAGCGATTCGCCGACGGTCGCCAAATGGACCGCGACGCGGTTCTGCGATTTCGGCCTGGTCTCCTACGTGGTCGATACGGCGGGCGTCGAGGCGACTTTGCTGCGCGATGTGCAGGGCGTCTGCATCGTGCCGGCCGACCATCGTCTCGCGCGCAAGCGCCGCATCGTGGCCAGCGATCTCGATGGCGAGACCTTTATCTCGCTGACCCATGGCGACGGCACGCGCGCCGCCATCGACGCCGCCTTCGTCCCCGATCGCCGCAAGCTGACGCTGGAGACGCCATACGCGGCGACGATCTGCACGATGGTCAGCATGGGTCTCGGCGTCAGCGTGGTGAATCCGGTGGTGATCCGGAGCCTGCGGATTGCCGGCGTCAAGGCGCTGCCGTTCGAGCCGGCGATCGTCTTCAACAGCTACGTGCTGCGCGCCCGGCAGCATCCGGAGCCGGCGCTGGCGCGGGCGTTTGTCGATTGCCTGCGGCGGGCGATCGGCTGAGTGCAAGACCGGCAGACGCCGCCGTCGCTACAATGACCCACGGTGATCCCATCGCCATCCGACCAACGCAACGGAATTCACGCCATGCCAAAACATATCGGCATCGTTGGCTGCTCCGCCGAGGGCGCCGCGCTGTGCTATCGGACCATTTGCGCCGAAGGCGCGCAGTTTCTCGGGCCGCACGGGCATCCCGAGATCTCGATGCATACGCCTTCGCTGGCCGACTATGTTGCCTGCCTGGATCGCGGCGACCTGCGCGGTGTCGGCGAGCTGATGCTCGATTCCGCCAACAAGCTGGCGCGCGCCGGCGCCGATTTCCTGATCTGTCCGGACAACACGATCCACCAGGCGTTCGAACATGTCGCGCCGCATTCTCCGCTGCCGTGGCTGCATATCGCCGAGGTGGTCGCGGACGAAGCGGCTCGGCGTGGTTATCGCAAGGTTGGCGTGACCGGTACCCGGTGGCTCGTCGACAGCGAGGTCTATCCGGAAAAACTGGCGGCGCGGGGCATCGAGGCGGTACGACCTGGTTTGCAGGAGCGCGCGGAAATCGGCCGGCTGATCATGGACGAGCTGGTCCGCGGCGTGCTGCGAACGGAAACCACCGCGTACTTCCAGAGCGTGATTGCCGGTCTGAAGGCACAGGGCTGCGAGGCGGTGGTGCTCGGCTGCACCGAGATTCCACTGATCATCAGCGATGCCAATTCGCCGCTGCCGACGCTCGACTCGACGCGGCTGTTGGCCCGCGCTGCGTTGCGGCTCGCGGTGGAGCCGGACAAATGAAGCCCCATGTTGTGGCGTTCATGCCACAAATCTGCCGTCGCAGCGCGGGGTATTTGCAGCGGACTTGTTGCGTCGCAGCAGATGGTATATAGTCGAGTCTGTCTCCTCCACCACCTCGGTGGATTCCAGCCGCGCGAAACTTCGCGCGGTTTTTTTTCGCCCCTACGAAGGCGGCGAGCCGTGCCTGGTCGGGTCGGTTTCCCCGGCGATTTCCGCATATCGTAAGACGCGCCCCGAGAATGGCGGCTTGCGGGCGTCACGCTGCACCACACCGGCGATCCGCCCGCACCATCGCGCGGCAAGCCCGCACCACCCCGGCGAATACACGGTCCCGGCGGTCAATTTATTGCGTTGCAACATCGAATCTCATAGAGTGGCTGAAACGTCGATTTCCGCTACCCGATGCGCGTTGTATCCGCTCTGACCCGCCCAGTTTCCGCCGTCGCCGCCGCCATCCTCGCCACCGTTCGCGAGACGGCCATGAAAGCCCGCGCCGGGGGCCTGTGGTGCCGCGGCGCGGTCTATGGCGCGTCCTTCCTCGCCCTTGCCACGATGGGTTGGCTGGGCGCCGACCAGGGCCTGCTATGGTCGGCCACCGCTTCGATCTGGACTTGCCTTGCCGATCCGGGCGGCACCGCGCGAGACCGGTTGCCTCCGCTTGCCGCGGTGGGCGTCGGCGGGGCGCTCGCGAGCGCGCTCGGAGGAGCATTGGCCGGCAGCCCGATCGCCGCGTTACTGGTAGTGGTCTCGGCCGGCCTCGCCGCCGGCATGGTCGAACTGCGCGGCACGGCCGCTGCGTTGTCGGCCAAGTTGCTCTACGTGGTGTTGATCGCAGCCTGCCTGCAACCGGTTGGCGAGGCGAGCGCCGCCACATGGGCACTGGAACTGGGACGGGACTATCTGCTTGGTGGCGTGTTTGCCTGCGCGCTCTCGCTGGCGCTGCTGCCCTCGGCACGCGATACGCGGCCGCGGCCGCAGATGGTGGCGATCTTCGCGGCGCTGCAAGCGCTGGCCCGCACGCTGGCCGAAGCGACGCCACTCGCCGACGACCGCGACGCCAGTACGCAAGGCGATGCGCAGACCGACATCGGCAAGCGGCGCGTTCGCGAACGAATCGAGCAGGCGCGCGAACTGATCGCGACGCAACGTAGCTGGTTCGATCCGGCCACGTTGCTGCATTACCGTTATCTGATCGCGATGGCCGAGGCGGTGTTCGCCCTGCTGATCGTCGCTTCCGATCTGCGCGGCAGGCGCGGCCACGAACGGCTGCCGCTGCGCCACCTGCATCGCTGCCTCGACGATCTGCGCGAGCAGATCGAGCAGGGCCTGGCCCGCCATGCGGCCGATCTGCCCGCGCTGACGCGGTCGATGTATCTGCAGCTCAAGCGCCTGCACGGCCAGGTCGCCAATGCCAGCGCACCGCCGCTGTATCACGCCGCGCTGGCATCGCTGGCGCGCTTTCCCGACTTTGCCGCATGGCGCGCGTCTTTCCATTGGCCGCGCCGCTCGCTATGGATCGGCCTGCGCGCGTGGGGAACGACGCTGGCCGAGCTCGGTGCGCGCGATGCGCGCGTGACGCGCCACGCGGCCCGGCTGGCACTGGCCGGCGGCCTCAGCCTGCTGCCCGGTCTGGTCTGGCAGCTCGATCATGGCTACTGGGTCGCGGTGACCGTGATCATGGTGCTGAGCCCGCAGCTGCAGACCACGCGCCGTATTTCGCTGCAGCGCTTCGCCGGCTCGTTGGGCGGCGCGCTGCTGGCCTGCCTGGTGGGGCTGCTGCATCCCACCGCCCCAGTCGCGCTGGCGATCAGCGCGGTGTCGCTGTCCGCTGCCTATGTGGCCCGCCTTGCCGGCAGCCCGGGCCTGTTCGCACTGATGCTGACGCCGGCGGTGATCCTGTTTTCGTGGATCGGCGAACCTGCTTCCGACAGCAGCCACGTCGCGATGCTGCGCGGCGCCGATACCGCGTTCGGCTGCCTGATCGCGCTGGCGAGCTATCTGGTGCTCGCCCCGCGCGCCGAGCTGTCACGCGCCCGCCGCCGCGCGCGGGAAGCGGTGGCCATCCATGCGATCTATCTGCGGGCGGCCTTTGCGCAGGCACTGTCCGATGCCGAACTGGAACCGTCCGAGACGCGGCTGGAAGCGCTGCGCGTGGCCGCGGGCCGCGCATCGGTGCGCGCGGAACAGGCGCTCGAGCAGGCCGGCGCCGAACTGGGCCAGGCCATCGTGGCGGAATTCGCGCGGCTGCATGTGACCGTGCGGAAGATGGCGGCGCTCGCCGGCGTGATTCGCGCGGAGGCGGTCAGCAGCGAAGCGCCGGTACCGGCGAGCGCCGACACGCGGCGTTGGCTTGCGCAGGTGCAGGACGAACTGGCGACGCTGGCGGCGAGGCCAGGGGAGGCTGCAGCGACCGACATCGCCGTGAAGAGCGAAGACACCAAGCACGACGGCACCCATCAAGCCGCGCCGCCATGGCGCGACCGCTTCCTGCTCGAACAGGGGATGCTCGCCCGCCGCTATGCCGCGCAGGCGCACGCCGGCGTGACGGCGATCGCCACGATGGTCCCCGCGCGCGGCGGCCGCTGGCGCCGCGTCCTGGCGGCCGGCTGAACGGCTCTTGAACGGCTCATGAACGGCTCCTGAACGGCTCTTGAACGGCTTCCTGGCCGGCATCGACCGGTTTTCGAGCGGCTTCCTGCCCAACCAGCAAAAAAGCCCGACGGCAGGTCGCCGTCGGGCTTCTGGAATTGCCGGCGCGAGGCCGGCATCGGACGCTATGGCGTACGCTCACGCGCCGATCGGCTTGCCGTCCTTGTGGCGAACCACGATGGTCGACGAGCGCGCCGGCAGGCTGGCGCTGGGCCATGCGCCGTTCGGGTGCTGGATGTTGATGAAGAACGTTGTCAGGTCCGGCGTGTAGGCGATGCCGGTGATCTCGCAGCCGTGCGGGCCCACCAGGAAGCGCTTGCACTCGCGGGTCTGCTGGTCGACGTAGTGCATCGAGTTGGCACCGAAGATGTCGGTCGTGCTGCTGCCGGTGCCGGCATCGGTCTGCACCCACAGGCGGCCCTTCGGATCGACGCGGATGCCGTCCGGGCTCGAGAAGGTGTCGCCGACGATGTTGCCCTTCAGGTTATCCGCGGCCAGCGATGGGTCGCCGGCAAGCAGGAAGATTTCCCAGGTGAAAGTGGTCGCCAGCGGCGAGTCGCCCTGTTCCTTCCAGCGGATGATGTGGCCGTGCGGGTTGGTGGCGCGCGGGTTGGCCGCATCGGTGACGCGGCGGCCGCCGTTGTTGGTCAGCGTGCAGTAGACGGTCTTGTCCAGGCCCACCGTGATCCATTCCGGACGGTCCATCAGCGTGCCGCCGGCGACGCGGGCCGCGGCCTTGGTCTTGATCAGCACGTCGGCCTGGGTGTTGAAGTCCACCGTCGTCGGCGCCGGCGGCGTGGTCGACTGGGTGTAGTTGCCCGGATCGCTGGCGCCGGTGACCAGGCCGTTCTTGCCTTGGGTCAGCTCGACCCACTGGCCCGAGCCGTCGGCGTTGAACTTGGCCACGTACAGCGTGCCCTGGTCGAGCAGGTTGGCGTTGGCGGCGCGGTTGTTCGGATCGAAGGCATTGCTCGGGATGAACTTGTAGATGCAGCCCGGGGTGCCGTCGTCGCCCATGTAGAACGCCACGCGGTTGCTGGCGTCCGTCATGTACGCGGTGTTCTCGTGGTCGAAGCGGCCCATCGCGGTGCGCTTGGTCGGCGCGCCCAGCTGGTTCAGCGGGTCGATCTCGACAACCCAGCCGTAGCCTTCTTCCGGGTTCGACTGGTCGAGGTAGTTGTCGGTGGTCTCTTCGCAGGTCAGGTACGTGCCCCACGGCGTGGCGCCGCTCGAGCAGTTGTTCAGCGTGCCGACCACGCTGCCGCCGAGCGCGGCGGCAGCCGGGCCGCCCACCTTGTAGATGGTGTTGCCGGTATAGCGCTTGTTGTACTGCGAGTCGCGCTTGACGCGCCACTTGCCGTCGACAAATTCGATTTCGATGATCGACACGCCGACCGACGACAGCGCGATGCGCTTCTGCTCGGCCGTGGCCGTGGCTTCGTCGTAGCTGGTCGGGAACAGGATGGCCGAATCCATCGCTTCGTGATTGATCGCCAGCAGGCCGCCCTTCTGCGGGTCGACGCCGGGGATCTCGAAGAAGTGCATGCCGTCGTGGTTGCCGCCGGCCTGGCGCTCGGTTTCCGCCGAGCTCTGGAATGAGCCGCTATAGCCGACCGAGCCGATTTCGACCGGATCGCCGGCGGAGAACAGGACCTCGTACGAGTAGTTCTCGGGCAGCGTCACCGTGTCGGCGGTGACCTTGTCCGCCACCGGGTTGAAGCCGATGCTGTAGTCCAGCGGCTGGCTCGGGGTCGGGCCGGGGGCCGGAGCCGGGGCCGGCGCGGGATCGTCGTCGCCACCGCAGGCAGCCAGCAGGCCGGTCGAACCGAAGACCGACAGCAGCGACAGGCTCAGGCCGCCGCGCAGGACCTTGCGACGGGCCGGGTTGGCGGCGACGATCTCTTCGAGCGTCTGGCCGGGAACGGTGATGTAGCCTTCAGCCGCACGGCGCGGCTCGCGCGCCTTATCGGTGATGTAAGACATGACGGGGGGACCTCCCTTTGTTGGATTGAATGCCGGGCATCGCATCGCGGCCCTATCGAGGTCTTATCGAAGCCTTATCGAAGCGATATCGAGGGCAATCGAAGACATTTCGCGGCCGCATCGTGCCAATGCGATGAATGCAGCGGCAAGTGCAAATTGACGGCGAGGTGGATGCTAGGGGCGGTCCGTGACGTCGCGATGAAAAGATGTCTGATGCAATGGCATCAAGTGCGGCGGAAGGCGCGGCCGGCGGCCTTGGCGACGAAACTTCATCGGAATTTCATCGGCGTGTCATCGCGCCGTCATGCCGGCGTGTTTCAGCCGGCCTTGCGGAAGGTCAGGTTCAGGCGAAGCGTCCCCAGCAGCGGATGGTCGCCGTCGGCCAGTGGCGCGATGCCGTGATAGAAGAGCCGGCTCGGCCCGCCCCAGACGACGATATCGCCGTGCGCCACGCGGATGCGGGCGGGACGGTCGGCGCGTCGCGCGCCGCCGAACAGAAACACCGCCGGCAGTCCCAGCGAGACGGAAACGATCGGCGCATGCAGATCGCGCTCGTTGCGGTCCTGATGCAGCGACAGCCGCGTGCCGGGCGTATAGCGGTTGATCAGGCAGGCATCCGGTACAAAGCCGGGATACCCGGCCGCCGCCGCGGCCTCGCGCGCCAGTTCGACGAAGACCGCCGGCATCGCGGGCCAGGGCCGGCCGCTGTCCGGGTCGTTGGGGTCATAGCGATAGCCGCGCTCGTCCGACACCCAGCCGAGCGTGCCGCAATTGGTCATCGCCACCGACATGCGAAAGCCGCCGGGCGTGACCAGATGACGGAAGGGGGCTTGGGCGTGGACCTGCTCGATCGCCTCGCGCAGCGCCGGTGCACGCGACAGCGCGAAGCCGCGCAGCACCTCGGCACCGGGCCCGATCGCTTCGCTGTGTTCCCCGCCGCGGCTGTCGGGCTCGGGCAGGTTGTCGAACAGGTCGAAGGTCATGGGGGGACGGCGCGTGTCGATTCACTGGGAGAGGGAATGATACGCCGGCGGGTGGAATCGCCCGCAGGTTGACTTCCCTCTCCCGCGCGCGGGAGAGGGGTTGGGGGAGAGGGAGCCCACCCAGCTGACTATCCGCCTGCTCAGGCGAACGTATCGACCTCACCCAGCGCCACGCGACGCGGCGCCGCCAGTGCCGTCGCCGTCTGGGCCGCGCCAGGCTGCTGGAACTCCGTCACGCCCTGGGCGAAACCCTGGCCGCGATGCTGCGGGGCCTGCTGTTGCCCCTGGCCCGGCTGGCCGGCGAACTGCTCGGCGCCGACCGAGGTCTGGCCGAGCTGGATGCCGCTGTCGGCCATCGCATGGCGCAGTTGGGGCAGGGCGGCTTCGAGCGCCGCGCGCACGCTGGCGTGCGGCGAGACGAACTGGGCCTGGGCCTGGTCGTTGACCACATTGAGCACGACCTTCAGCGGACCAAGGTCGGGCGGGTTCAGTTGCAGTTCGGCGGTGTGGTTGCCCTGCGTGGTCAGGCGGACCATCTGCTGGCCCAGGGCCTGCGGCCACTGCGGATCGCCGACGCGCGGGGCCAG
>NZ_JCBAJO010000189.1:0-9098 GCF_059772245.1 Cupriavidus sp. R6-3 | reverse complement strand
CAGCGCGGGCCCGAGCGGAATCCGCACGACGCGGCGCGTGGCATCGGGCGCGAGAGAAGCGGCCTCGCCGCGCGCGGCCGCATCGAGCATCTCGCGCGCGATCGCCATGCCGCGCCATTCCAGATGCCCGCCGCCGATGGTGCCGATCAGGTCGTCGCCGGTCACCAGCATGCGGATGCCGGGCTCGCGCGGCGCGGAGCCCTTGACCTCGACGATGGTCACCATCGCCACCGGCACGCCGGCGCGCACCAGGGCGGCGGCATCGGCGAAGCGGAAGGGCTTGAGCGGAGCGTCCTGCATGATCGCTTTCGTGCCGTCGGGGACCGCGATCACGCGGCCGCGGCCTGACGCACGGCATCGGCCGCGTTCAGGATCGCCTCGGCGGTCGCCGGCGCATCCAGCGGCGGGTTGACGCGATAGCCGCCCAGGCTGGCGATGGCGTCGCGGATCGCGAAGAACACGGAGAACGGCAGCAGCAGCGGCGGCTCGCCGACCGCCTTCGAGCGGTGGATGCTGTCCTCGGCGTTGCGGTTCTCGAACAGCCGCACGTTGAACACTTCGGGGCAGTCGTTGACGGTCGGGATCTTGTAGGTCGACGGCGCATGCGTCATCAGCTTGCCGTCCTTGTTCCACCACAGCTCCTCGGTGGTCAACCAGCCCATGCCCTGGATGAAGCCGCCTTCGACCTGGCCGATATCGATCGCCGGGTTCAGCGAGCGGCCGACGTCGTGCAGCACGTCCGCGCGCAGCAGCCGGAATTCGCCGGTCAGCGTGTCGACCAGCACTTCCGAGCAGGCCGCGCCATAGGCGTAGTAGTAGAACGGCCGGCCCTGCAGCTTGCTCTGATCCCAATGCAGCTTGGGCGTCGCGTAGAAACCGTCGGACCACAGCTGCACGCGGGCCACATACGCCTGGCGCGCCAGTTCGTCGAAGCGCAGGCGCAGCTCGCCCGCGACCACCAGATCGTCGCCGAAGCGCACGGTCGACGGATCGACGCCGGCCTGGCGCGCGGCGAAGGCGGCCAGCCGCTCGCGGATCTGGCGCGCCGCGTCCTGTGCGGCCTTGCCGTTCAGGTCGGTGCCGGTCGAGGCCGCCGTCGCCGAGGTGTTGGCCACCTTGCTGGTGTCGGTCGCGGTCACGCGCACGCGTTCGAGCCGGATGCCCAGCTCGTGCGCGACCACCATCGCCACCTTGGTGTTCAGCCCCTGCCCCATCTCGGTGCCGCCGTGATTGACCAGCACCGAACCGTCGTTATAGACGTGCACCAGCGCGCCGGCCTGGTTGAAGTGGGCGACGTTGAACGAGATGCCGAACTTGACCGGCGTGATCGCGATGCCCTTCTTCAGCACCGGGCTGGCCGCATTGAAGGCGCGCGTGGCCTCGCGCCGGGCGCGGTAGTCGCTGCTGGCCTCGAGCTGGTCGAGCAGCTCGTGGATGACGTTGTCCTCGACGGTCTGGCCGTAGGGCGTCACGTTGCGCTCGGTCTTGCCGTACAGGTTGTCGCGCCGCACGTCGAGCGTATCGCGGCCCACGGTACGCGCGATATTGTCGAGGATGTACTCCATCGCGAACGCGCCCTGCGGTCCGCCGAAGCCGCGGAAGGCGGTATTGCTCTGCGTGTTGGTCTTGCCGCAGTAGCCGTCGATCTGCACGTGCGGCAGCCAGTACGCGTTGTCGAAATGGCAGATCGCGCGGGTCATCACCGGGCCCGACAGGTCGGCCGAGAAGCCGGCGCGCGACACCATTTCCACCGCGACCGCCTCGATGCGGCCCTGCGGGTCGTGGCCGACCTCGTAGTCGAACACGAAGTCGTGGCGCTTGCCGGTGATCATCATGTCGTCGTCGCGGTCCGGACGCAGCTTGACCGGGCACATCAGCTTCCACGCGGCCAGCGCTGCGCAGCAGGCGAACAGCGCGGACTGCGATTCCTTGCCGCCGAAGCCGCCGCCCATGCGCCGGCATTCGACCAGCACCTGGTGCACCTGCCAGCCCAGCACGTGGGCGACCGCGTGCTGCATCTCGGTCGGATGCTGGGTCGAACACCAAACGTGCATGCCGTCGTTTTCCTTCGGCACCGCATAGGCGATCTGGCCTTCCAGATAGAACTGCTCCTGGCCGCCGAGGCGGATATGGCCCTTGTCGCGATGCGCGGCCTTGCCCAGATGCTCGCGCGGCTGGCCGCGCTCCAGATGCATGGGCGGCAGCACGTAGCTGCCGGCCTCGTGCGCGGCTTGCGGCGACAGGATCGGCGGCAGGTCTTCGTAATCGATCGCGGCCAGGCGCGCCGCGCGGCGCGCGGCATCGTGCGAGGAGGCCACCACGACGAAGATCGGCTGGCCGACGAACTGCACCGTGTCGCTCGCCAGGATCGGATCGTCGTGGATGATCGGGCCGCAGTCGTTGACGCCGGGGATGTCCTTCGCGGTCAGCACCGCGACGACGCCGGGCGCGGCGCGCACCTTGTCGAGCGCGATCGAGCGGATGCGGGCATGGGCGCGGGCGCTCATGCCGAGCGCGGCGTGCAGCGTGCCGGCTAGTTCGGGGATGTCGTCGGTATAGGTCGCCGTGCCGGCCACATGCAGATGCGCGGACTCGTGCGGGCGCGACACGCCGATCTGCGGCGGCGCCTCGGCGGCGATATGCGCGGCGAGGTCGCGGCCGCTGAAGTCCGCCGTCGCGGGGGCACCGCCGTTGGCGGCACCGGTGTCGAGCAGGAAGGCCTCGGTTTGCTTGTTCATGCCGATCGCTCCTCTTCTTAAACGGTGGCCGCGGTGGCCGCGGAGGCGGGCACGCTGCCCGCGCCGGGCGCCCGTACGTTGACGGCCGCGGCCGGCAGCGCATCGTCGCGCGTCTCCAGCCAGAAGCGGTACAGCAGATTGGCGGCGCCGCGCGCGCGGTATTCGGCGGTGGCGCGCATGTCGGTCAGCGGCGTGTAGTCCCGCGACAGCGCGGCCATCGCGCCCTTGACGGTGGCTTCGTCCCAGCGCTGGCCGAGCAGCGCGGCTTCGGCCTGGGCCGCGCGCTTGGGCGTGGCCGCCATGCCGCCGAAGGCGATGCGGGCCTGGCGGACCACGCCGTCGGCGACGGTGATGCCGAAGGCGGCGCAGACCGCGGAAATGTCCTCGTCAAAACGTTTGGACAGCTTGTAGGTACGGAAGTGCTGGGGCCCGGACACCGGCACGCGCAGCGCCGCGACGAACTCGCCTTCGGCCATCGCGGTCTTCTGGTAGGCCAGGTACAGCTCCTCGAGCGGCAGCGTGCGGCGCGTGTCGCGATGCTGCAGCACGACCTCGGCGCCGAGCGCGATCAGCGCCGGCATCGAGTCGCCGATCGGCGAGCCGTTGGCGATATTGCCGCCGAGCGTGCCGGCATTGCGGATCGGCAGCGAGGCGAAGCGTTTCCAAAGTTCTTCCAGCTCGGGATGCGCCTCGGTCAGCGCGGCATAGGCGCGTTCCAGCGAGACGGCGGCGCCGATCTCGATGACGCCATCGTGCTCGACGACCTGCTGCATGTCCTCGACCTGGCCGACATAGAGCAGATTGCCCAGCTCGCGGAACTGCTTGGTGACCCACAGGCCCACGTCGGTGCTGCCGGCCAGGATGCGCGCGGACGGATCGTCGGCCTTCAGCGCGGCGAAGGCCGAGGCGGTGCGCGGCGCATGGAAGACGGCCCCCGACGGGTCGCGATAGTGGAAGGTGTCCTCGCGTATCAGCGTGCGCAGCGCGGTGGCGATCGCCTTCGGCTCGAGCCGGCTGGCGTGCGGGGCGGGCAGCGACATCATGCGCTGGCCCGCCTCGATGATCGGGCGGTAGCCGGTGCAGCGGCACAGGTTGCCGGTCAGCGCGTCGCAGATGGTCTGGCGGTCCGGCGCGGGTCCGCCCGGCTGGTGCTGCTGGTACAGCGCCCACAGCGACATCACGAAGCCCGGCGTGCAGAAGCCGCATTGCGAGCCGTGGCATTCGACCATCGCTTCCTGCACCGGATGCAGCGAGCCGTCGGCCTGGCGCAGGTCCTCGACCGTGATCAGCGCCTTGCCGTCGAGCGTGGGCAGGAACTGGATGCAGGAGTTGACGGCCTTGAAGCTCAGTTCGCCATCCTGCTGCAGTTCGCCGATCACCACGGTGCAGGCGCCGCAGTCGCCCTCGGCGCAGCCTTCCTTGGTGCCGGTGCAACGCGCATCCTCGCGCAGGTATTGCAGCACGGTGCGGGTGATCGGGGCATCGGTGACCTGCTGAACCTGGCCGCGATGGTAGAAGCGGATGGGTTGTGTCTCCATGGTCGTTTTATCTCCTTGCGATGGGGACAAACATAGCACTCGCGCCGAGTAGCAATATTCGGCCCAGGTGATATGCCCCATCATGACGCGCACGCCGCCCGCGGGCCCGCCGCCGCGCCCCCCGATTGCGCTGCAGTGCACAGATTTGCGGGGATTCCGCGGGTTTGCGCCGAATTGACCGCTGCCAGGGTGACTGGCATACACTATGCGCCGATCCTTATCCCCACGCCACCGGCCCGCAGGCTTATCAGGCCGGACGAATTCATCATGCACGGACGCGACCATCTGGACACCTATCTGCTTCGGGTATTGCATACCCTGCTGACCGAGCAGAGCGTCACGCGCACGGCGGTGCGGATGGGGCAATCGCAGCCGGCCATCAGCAATACGCTCAAGCGGCTGCGCGAGATCACCGGCGACGCGATCCTGGTGCGCGGCAAGAGCGGCATGGTGCCGACCGAACGCGGCCGCGAGCTGCTGGAGCTGGCCGAACAGAGCCTGGCGGCGATGGACCGCATCGCGCGGCCGCCGCAGCAGTTTGATCCGGCCACCACCGACCGCACCTTCCATCTGGGCGCGCCCGATTATCTGGACGCCTTCTTCCTGCCCAATATCGTCGAGCGGGTGCGCCGGCTGGCGCCGGGCGCGAAGCTGTTCGTCCATCCGCTGACCAGCGCCACGGACTTTCTGGAGGAGCTGGAGCAGGGCAAGCTCGACATCGTGATCGGCAACTGGCTGTCGCCGCCCGAGCATCTGCATATCTCGCCGCTGTTCGAGGACGAGGTGGTCTGCATGCTCGGCGCCCAGCATCCGCTGGCGAAGAAGGGGCTGTCGCTGAAGCACTACCTGGAGATGCCGCATCTGGCGCCGGCGCCGTATGCGTCGATGCAGCGGAGCATGATCGACCAGGCGCTGGCGGAGCAGGGCTACAAGCGCCGCATCCAGGTCACGCTGCCGTATTTCGGGCTGGTGCCCTATGTGCTGATGAAGACCGACATGGTCTTTACCACCGGCCGGCAGTTCGCCGCGCACTATGCGCAGTACCTGCCGATCCGGATGGTGCCGGCACCGGTGTCGTTCCCGCGCATGCGCTTCTACCAGCTATGGCACGAGCGCTGCCACGCCGCGCCGGACGTGCTGTGGCTGCGCCGGATGATCGCCGAGGTCGCGGCCGACCTGCCGCTGCTGCCGCGGCTGGAGATGGCGGCCGAGCCCTGACGAGGAACGCGGCGGCCGCCGGCGCAGGCCGGGGATTGGCGCTCAGGAGCCGGTCTTGTAGCTCGGGAAGAACAGCTGCTCGCCGTCGACCTTGTAGCTGGCGATGGCGTCCTGCCCGGCCTTCGAGGTGATCCACTCGATCAGCTTGCGCGCATCGGTGTAGTTGATGCCGGGATGCCGGGCCGGATTGACCGCGATGATGCCGTAGGGGTTGAACATCTTCGGATCGCCCTGCACCGCGATCGCCAGGCCCGTCTTGGCGCGATAGGCGCCGTAGGTGGCGCGATCGGACAGCGTGTAGCCGGGCATCTGCGCCGCCATCGTCAGCACCTCGCCCATGCCGAGCCCGGCGTTGACGTACCAGGACTGGCCCTTGGGCTCGATGCCGGCCGCCTTCCAGTACGACTTCTCCATCAGGTCGGTGCCCGAGTTGTCGCCGCGCGAGATGAACCTGGCGCCGCTGGCGGCGATCTTGCGAAAGCCGGCAATCACGTCCTTGCTGCCCGCAATTCTGGCCGGGTCCGCCGCCGGGCCGACCACGATGAAGTCGTTGTACATCACGTCGCGCCGGTCGATGCCGTGGCCCGCCGCGACAAAGGCGTCTTCCATCTTGCGCGCGTGCACCAGCAGCACGTCGACGTCGCCCATCTCGCCCATCTTCATCGCCTTGCCCGAACCGACCGCGATCACCTTGACCGTGACGCCGGTGTCGCGCTCGAAGCGCGGCAACAGGGTCTTCAGCAGGCCTGAGTTTTCGGTGCTGGTGGTGGTCGCCAGCTTCAGTTCGCCGCCGAAGGCGGCGCCGGTGCCGAGCAGCGCGGCGGCGGACAGCAGGGCGGCGGCCAGGCGCGGCAGAGCGCGGGCGGCGCGGAATGGGCGGAATGGGTGGGAGGGGGCGGTCAGGCCGGATGAGGCGGAGTGGCGACCCGGACGGGCAAACGGCATGTCGGAATTCCTCTTGTTATGTTTATCTGAACATAATTGCATGCGCCCATCCGCTTCGGTGACAATGCGCGACATCCGAAGCTTCCGCTAATCTGCGCAAGCTTGTACGGGCGCCATGATTGTCTCGGCACTCCAAGAACAAAGTAAATAAGAACAGCGGAACATATGACATTCCATTTCGAACTGTTTCCGGTGGTATCGACGGACGACAACCCGCGTGCCAACGGCAAGGTGTTCCTGCTGCTGCAGGCGGTGCGCGAGACCGGCTCGCTGCATCGCGCCGCCGCCAAGGTCGGGCTGTCGTACCGGCATGCCTGGGGCGTGATGCGCGACTGGGAGGCGCTGCTCGGGCGCAGCATGCTCGATATGGAACGCGGCCGCGGCGCCTCGCTGACCCGCTTCGGCGAGCGCCTGCTGCGGGCGGAGGTCAAGCTGCGCGAGGCGGTCGATCCGGCGGTGCGCAAGGCGCTGGCCGAATTCGCCGCGGAGCTGGACGATGCCGCCCGGCCGCAGACGCGCATCCATTTCTCCGGCAGCCACGACCCGGCGATGGAGGTGCTGGCGGCGGCGCTGAAGGAGCAGCCCGAGGGCCTGCAGCTCGATACCGTGTTCTGCGGCAGCGTCGAGGGCCTGATCTGCCTGCACGAGCGGCAGGCCGAGCTGGCGGGCTTCTATGTCGCGCCGATCCAGACCGCCGGATCCGTCGCGCACGTGACGCTGCGCAAATGGCTGCGCCCGTCTGCGGTGCGGCTGATCCCCGTGGCCTCGCGCGAGCAGGGCTTGATCGTCGCGCCGTCGCGGGCGCGCGAGATCCGGGAACTGCGCGACCTGGTGCGCACGCAGGCGCGCTTCGTCAACCGGCAGCGCAGCTCGGGCACGCGGCTGCTGTTCGACCAGCTGCTGGCGGCGCAGGGCCTGTATGCCGACCAGGTCGCCGGCTACGACCAGCCCGAGTTCAGCAACGAAAAGGTCGCCGAGGCCGTGCATGCCGGCCGCGCCGAGGTCGGCTTCGGCCTGCGCGTCAACGCCGAGGCGCACGGGCTGGCCTTCGTGCCGCTGACGCGCGAGGTCTACTATCTGGCGCTGCGCAAGGCCGACCAGTTCGCGCCGTGGGCCCACGCGCTGCTGGCGCTGCTGGCCGATCCGGCGATCGGCGCCCGCATCACCGCGCTGCCGGGCTATGCGCTGGCCGAGCAGCGCGGCCTGCTGGCGCCGGAGCAGGTGCTGCCCTGGTACGGGGTGGACGGGCGGGAGTAGGGGCAGCTCACAGACCATTGGTCTTCTCCCTTTCCCTAGGCGGGAGAGGGGAGCAGGGTTGAGGCTTGGCGGGAGCCGCGCCGGGCAGGCCAGGACGGGCCCGGAGGGGCGCGGATCAGGCCCGTATTACACTGCGCCCATGGCCGGCGCCGCCGGCCGCGACTCTGCGAGGGCGTCCCGATGCTGGAAACCGCCGCGCTGGCCGCGGGCATGTCCTGGGCCAGCGGCTTTCGTCTCTATCTGGCCGTGCTGGCCGCCGGCGTGCTGGCCCGCATGGGCTGGCTCGATCTGCCGGCGGGCTTGCAGCCGCTGGCGTCCAACTGGGTGATCGGTGTGGCCGCGGTGCTGGCGCTGGCCGAGTTCATCGCCGACAAGGTGCCGGGCTTCGATTCGGTCTGGGACGGCTTCCATACCTTCGTCCGCATTCCCGCCGGCGCGATCCTGGCGGCCGCCGCCTTCGGCAATCTCGATCCGCAGTGGATGGTGATCGCCGGCCTGATCGGCGGCACGCTGGCCGGCACCGCGCACGCGGCCAAGGCCGGCACCCGCGCGCTGATCAATGTGTCGCCGGAACCCTTTTCGAATTGGGCGGCCTCATTCACCGAGGATGTGACCGCCACCGGCAGCCTGCTGCTGGCGTTCTTCCTGCCGGTGCTGTTCTTCGTGCTGCTGGCGATCAGCCTGCTGCTCGCGTTGTGGCTGCTGCCCAAGCTGTGGCGCGGCGTGCGCAAGCTGCATGGCGCGCTGACCCGCAAGGGCGGGCCGCCCGCCGCGTACTGACCGGGAACGGCGCCATCGCCGGCGCCATCCGCGCCAGCAAGGCGAATATCCGGAATATCCGCCGAATAGCCCGAGTACCCGCCGAATAGCCCGAGTACCCGCCGAATACGCCGAATACGCCGAATACGCCGAATACGCCGAATACGCCGAAACACTCGAATACGCCGAACACCGAATACCCGACCACGACATCATGCCGACCGATTCCGCCGCGGACTCCGCCGCCCCTGCGCTAGTACGCCCCGTCGCCGTTCCCCATGCCGGGACCCGTTTCTCGCCCTGGGCGCAGGCGTGGCGGATGGCGCGGCGCGACTGGCGCGCCGGCGAGTTGACGTTGCTGCTGTTCGCGCTGGTGCTGGCGGTGGCCGCGCTGGCCAGCGTCGGCTTCCTGTCCGACCGGATGCGGCAGGGGCTGGAGCGCGATGCCCGCCAGCTGATCGGCGCCGACGTGCTGCTGGTCGCCGACCAGCCCTTCGATCCGGCCTTTGCGGCGCAGGCGGCGGCACAGGGCCTGACCGTCGCGCAGACGGTGACCTTTCCGAGCATGGCGACCGTGGCGAGCCCGGGCGGCGCTGCGAGCGGCACCACGGCCGGTGCCACCGACGGCGCCACCAAGGGCGCC
>NZ_JCBAJO010000188.1:0-9131 GCF_059772245.1 Cupriavidus sp. R6-3 | reverse complement strand
GGCACCGAGTTCGACCTGTTCATCGAAGAGGCGGTCGTCAACTTCACCGGCAAGCCCGCCATCGCCCACACCATCAACGGCATGCTGCCGGGCCCGACGCTGCGCTGGCGCAAGGGCGATACGGTGACCATCCGCGTGACCAACCGCCTGCGCGAGCCGACCTCGATTCACTGGCACGGCATCATCCTGCCGTTCGAGATGGACGGCGTGCCCGGCATCAGCTTCCCCGGCATCGCGCCGGGCGAGACCTTCACCTACCGCTTCAAGGTCGTGCAGAGCGGCAGCTACTGGTACCACTCGCACTCGGGCTTCCAGGAGATGACCGGCGTCTACGGCGGCCTGATCATCGACGGCGACGACGATCCGATCCGCGCGGACCGCGACCATACCGTGCTGCTGTCCGACTGGACCGACGAGGACGGCATGCGCGTGCTGTCCAAGCTCAAGACCCAGAGCGACTACTACAACTACAACCAGCCCACTGTCGTCGACTTCTTCCGCGATGTCGCCAACGACGGCATCAAGGCCGCCGTCGACAAGCGCCGCATGTGGAACCAGATGCGGATGAGCCCCACCGATCTGGCCGACCTGTCCGCGCATACGCTGACCTACCTGACCAATGGCGTGACGCCGGCCGGCAACTGGACGGGCCTGTTCAAGCCGGGCGACAAGGTTCGGCTGCGCTTCATCAATGGCAGCGGCAATACCTTCTATGACGTGCGCATTCCGGGGCTGAAGCTCAAGGTCGTGCAGGTCGACGGCCAGAACATCGAGCCGGTGACGGTCGACGAATTCCGCTTCGGTCCCGGCGAGACCTGCGATGTCCTGGTCGAGCCGCGCGACGAGGCCTACACGATCTTCTCGCAGTCGATGGACCGCACCGGCTACGCGCGCGGCACGCTGGCGACGCGCGAGGGGCTGCAGGCCGCCGTGCCCGCGCTGGACAAGGCCCAGTGGCTGACCATGACGGACATGATGGGCGACATGGGGGCGGGTGGGATGGCTGGGATGGCTGGGATGAGCCATGGCGGCGGGCACAACCACGGCGCCGTGCATGGCACGCACGGGACGGACAGCGAGCGCGGCATGCACAGCACGCATGGCGCGCATGGTACGCACGGCACGCATGGCATGTACAGCATGCACGGCACGCACGGGGCGCACGGCATGCACCACGGCGGCATGGCGATGGACCACGGCCAGCACGCCATGCCGACGGCGCCGGCAAACGGCTCGCTGAAGATCCCCAGCAGGACCGCCCGCCACGCGCGCACCGAATACGGCCCGAGCACCGATATGCGGGTCGACATGGCACGGACCAACCTCGACGACCCCGGCATCGGGCTGCGCAACAACGGACGCCGCGTGCTGACGCTGGCCGACATGCGCACGGTCGGCGGTCCGATGGACCCGCGCGGGCCGAACAGGGAAGTGGAACTGCACCTGACCGGCAATATGGAGCGCTACACCTGGTCCTTCGACGGCCTGGAGTTCGGCAAGTCCACGCCGGTCCATTTCCGCCACGGCGAGCGGCTGCGCGTGATCCTGCATAACGACACGATGATGACCCACCCGATGCATCTGCACGGCATGTGGAGCGAGCTGGAGGCGCCGGACGGCTCCTTCCAGGCGCGGCGGCACACGATTCCGGTGCAGCCGGCCCAGCGCATCAGCTTCCTCGTCACGGCCGATGCGCTCGGCCGCTGGGCCTGGCATTGCCATCTGATGATGCATATGGACGCAGGCATGTTCCGCGAAGTGCTGGTGGCCTGACTGGCCCGATGTTCCATCCAAATTCCAAGACGCACGGGGCCAGAGCCATGCCATCGAACATACTTCTTGCCATCCTGCTGGCAGCCGCCGGCATCGGGGCTGCTTGGGGGCAGCAGCCGCACCAGCACGATCACGGTGACCACCAGCAGCATCAGCAGCACCAGCAGCACCAGCAGCACCCGCAGCACCCGCAGCACCAGGAGCATCAGCAAGACCAGCAGCACCGACAGGACCAGCAGCACCGACAGGACCAGCAGCACCGACAGGACCAGCAGCACCAGGAGCATCAGCAAGACCAGCAGCACCGGGAGCATCAGCAACACCAGGAGCATCAGCAGCATCAGCACGGCAGCGCCGCGAAGCCGGCAATGGACCACGGCGACATGAAGATGCAGGGCGGCAGCGCGCCGCCCGATGCCCGCGATCCGCACGCCTATTCCGGCGGCCATCGCCTCGGCGTCGGGCAGTACGCGCTCGGTCCCCATCGGCAGCTGCATATGGCCGACGAGCACCTGTTCGGCTCGGTACTGGTGGACCGCCTCGAATGGGCGCGCGGCAGCGACACCAACGCGGCCGCCTACGAGGCGCAGGCCTGGTTCGGCGGCACCTATGACCGGCTGGTCATCAAGGCCGAGGGCGAGGTCGAGCGCGGCAAGGTCCACGAGGCCCGCACCGAACTGCTGTGGGGCCACGCCATCGCCAGCTATTGGGACACGCAGTTCGGCATCCGCAACGACGCCGGCCACGGTCGCCCCGCACGCAACTGGCTCGCATTCGGCGTGCAGGGGCTGGCGCCCTACTGGTTCGAGCTCGACGCCACCGGCTACCTCGGCACCGAAGGGCGGACGGCGCTGCGGCTGTCCGCCGAGTACGAGCTGCTGGTCACGCAGCGCCTGATCCTGCAGCCGCGCGTCGAGGCCAATCTCTACGGCAAGAACGACCGCGAGGTCGGTGTCGGCAGCGGCCTGTCCAACGGCGCGGTCGGCGTGCGGCTACGCTACGAGTTCAGCCGCCAGTTCGCGCCGTACATCGGCGTCGAGCGCTACCAGACGTTCGGCAATACCGCCGACATGGTGCGCGCCTCCGGCGGCCGCAGCGGCGAGACGCGCTTTGTCGCCGGCGTGCGCGTCTGGTTCTGAGCCGCCCGCCGACAACGGTCCGCGGCCTGCTGCGCGGCCCCCACAGGTCCGCCGAACAGGTCCGGTAGAGGTTCCGTTTGCAGCATTGACAATACCTCGTGCAGATTCTGCGACATCGACTGCCTTACCGAAGCGGATGACGCCTACGCTGCGCACGATAGGTCTCCCCACGCCGGTATCACGCCCGATCGGCGCGCTGGCACGCTCGATGCATCGGTTCGAGTCCGGACGTCTTGTCCGCACATCCGGAGACCATCATGACTCAGCAACAGCAAGGCCAAGGCCAGAAGAGCGGCAGCAAGCAGCAGCAACAACAGCAGCAAAGCAAGGGCGGCCAGCAGCAGCAAGGCGGCCAACAGCGCGAGCGCAAGCAGCAGCAACAGAAGTAAGGCAGTGCGGGAGGATGCGGCGGCGAATGCCCGGAGGGCTTCGCCGCCTGCTTTTTTTTGCGGGCGGCAAGAAGAAACCTGCCGTCGCCGCTAGCCTTTCGCCCCCAGCTGCTCCGCCAGGAACGCCTTCATCGCGGCCCAGGAGCGCCTGTCGGCCCGCGGGTCATGGACGATGCCGCGCTCGGGGAAATTCGCGCCGGCGAAGGTGAAGGCGTGGCGGGCGTGGCCGTAGGCGTGCAACTGCCAGTCCGCTCCCGCGTCGGTCAGTTCCCTGGCAATGGCCAGCACATCGGCCGGCGGCGCGACCGGGTCTTCCCAGCCGTGCAGCAGCAGGACGCTCGCGGAGATTGGCCGCCGCGGGCCGATCCGTGGCGGCTGCAGAACCCCGTGGATGCTGATGGCGGCGACCAGGTTCGGCGGCGCCGCGCGTGCCAGGTCCAGCGCGCACAAGCCGCCGAAGCAGTAGCCGACCGCGGCGATGCGGCGCGGGTCGACGCCGGGAAGCGCCGTGGCGGCATCGAGTCCCGCCAGCAGCCGCCGCTGCAACAGGGCACGGTCGGCCAGCATCGGATTCATCAGATGCGAGTTGTCGCCCATCGGGTCGCCGCGCACGCCCTTGCCATAGACGTCGGCGGCGAAGCAGACGTAGCCCAATGCGGCCAGCCGGTCGGCGCTGCGCTTGATGGGCTCGCTCAGGCCGCTCCACTCGTGGGCCAGCAGCACGCATGGCGCGGATGGCCCGAGGCCGGCGGGCCGGGCCACGTAACCCTCGAAGGTTGTCGCGCCGTCGGTGTAGTCGACGAGCGTTCGTTCCAGCGCAATCTCTTCAACGTCCATACGTCCCTCCTGTCGAGTGCCGCAGGATGCCGCGGCGCGGACGCGCCGTATTGAACGTTTGGGACCGTTTTGAACCGCTGGACCGCCTCGACCGCCTGGGACGACTTGGGACTCGGGACTCGGGACTTGGGACTCGGGACTTGGGACTCGGGACTTGGGACTTGGGACTTGGGACTTGGGACTTGGGACTTGGGACGGCCGGAGACGGCTTGGGACGGATTGGGACGGATTGGGACGGATTGGGACGGATTGGGACGGATTGGGACGGATTGGGACGGATTGGGACGGCTTGGGACGGATTGGGACGGATTGGGACGGATTGGGACGGATTGGGACGGATTGGGACGGACTGGGACGGCTTGGGACGGCTTGGGACGGCTTGGGACGGCTTGGGACGGCTTGGGACGGATTGGGACGGATTGGGACGGATTGGGACGGATTGGGACGGCTTGGGACCGTTCGCGACGCTTCGACCTCGCCCCGTCAGAGATAGAAGGCCGGGCCCTCTCCCGGTTGCCGGCCGAAGTATTCGGCCAGTGGCGAAGGCCCGCCGCGGGCGTAGCCGCCCGGTGTCTGGGCCAGCCGCTGCCGCCAGTTGCGGATCTGGTGCGCCTGGTCGCTGTAGCCGGACAGCGCGTCCCCATCGCCGCGTTGCACGGCCTGGATGCTCGACTGCAGCCGTTCCAGGTCCATCAGCTGCTTGGGGCCGATGCCCAGATGCCGCTGGAACCATCGGTGCAGTTGGCGCCGATTGACGGCGGTCAGCCGGGCGATGTCCTGCACCTGCCGGCCCTGGCGCAACAGCGCGTGGGCCGCGGCCAGCGTCGGCAGCTCGATCGGCGCGCGGGTGGCGTCGAGGCGCCGCAGCAGCCAGGCGTCCAGTTGGCCGGCGATCCGGCGCGGCGCCCAGGCGGCGCTGAGGTCGGCCGCAAGCGAGCAGGCCCTTCCATCGCCCAGATAGGCGGCAAGGTCCATCAGGCGATCCTTGCATTCCGCGCCAATGCCGGGGAACAGCCGCGCCAGCCCAATGCCACTGAGCATCGCCATGACGAAATACGTGTCCGACCACGAGCGCCAGCGACGGCTGTTCGACTGGAAGCCCAGCAGCGAGACTTTGGGGACCGTGGGCCCGCCCTCCATCGCATTGGGACGGCCGAAGTTCACCGACAGCACCGCGCCCGGGTAAGGGCAGGTCTCGATGGGCTGCCCTTCGTACACGCCCTCCAGGTCCTGGACGAACCAGTAGCCGTTGACGTAGGGCGCCAACGCGGGGCAAGGGGCGATCACCTGGAACATGGCGGCGTGGTCGGGAAGGCGGTACGCAGGCGGAGGACAGGCGACGAGTGATGGCTCGCGCAAGCGATGACGCCGAACATACCAGAAGCCGGGCTCCCGGGCGTTGCCCACGCCAGGGCCGCGGATTGCTTCCGGCAGCCGCACGACCCATTCGCGTCGTCACGCCCATTCGCGTCGTCGCGCCCGATCACGTCGTCACACCCAATCGCGTCGTCGCGCCCAATCACGTCGTCACACCCAATCGCGTCGTCGCGCCCAATCACGTCGTCACACCCGATCGCGTCGTCGCGCCCAAACGCGTGGTCGCACGCAATCGCGTCGTCGCGCCCAAACGCGTGGTCGCACGCCATCGTGTCGTTACGCCTCGATCGCGCGCCACGCTCCTATCGCGTCTCGACGTACCGACTGCGTCGTCACGCCTCTATCGCGTGATCACGCCCCCACCGCGTCGCCACGCCCCTACCGCGTCGCGACGCTGGTGCCGTGCAGATACGGCAGGATCACGGCCTTCCAGCGCGCATAGCCTTCGCCGTTCAGATGCACGCCGTCATAGGTATAGGCGCGATCCAGGTTGCCGTCCCGGTCCGCCAGCGCGCGGGCGACATCGATCCATTCGACCCGATCGTCGCTGGCCGCCAGCCCGGCCAGCAGCGCATTGAACTGCGCGACGCGGCCATTGTCGCGGCCGGTGTCGCGTACCTCGCGATTGACCGGCAGCGTGCTCTGCAGATAGATCCGCGTGCCGGGCGACACGCGCCTGACCGTGTCGACGATCTGCCGATAGCGGTCGAACACCTCGCGCTCGTCGAACGCGCCGAGATCGTTGATGCCCGCCATCAGGAACAGCTTGGACGGCCGCGTCTTTGCCACCGACTCGATGCGATCGAGGATGCGTGCCGTCGAATCGCCGCCGATGCCGCGATTGACCACATCGTGGTGGCCCAGAAACTCGCCCCATTCCCCGGCTTCGGTGATCGAGTCGCCGACGAAGACGATCTTGCCGGCGGGCAGCGCGGCATCGAGCGAGCGCAGATGCTGCAGCCGTCCGGCGCTGTAGCCGGAGCCGTCGTCGCGGTGCTTGAGCTTGAAGGCGAGATAGCCGATGCCGCCGAGGCGGTGGATCGCCATCACGGTGGCGCTGACGAACGCCAGGTTCAGCAGCAGCGACGCCACCAACAGCAGTCTGATCGGACGCATGGCCGACTCTCCCGATGAGCGGAGGCTGGGCGGCCGATCTCCCTTCGGCACCGGGCGGCCGCGGCCATGGAAAGCTCCGCGAAAGCCGATCTTCGGACGGCCCATGGGCTCTCGTCCGTGCGACAGCAAACGCTTCTCATTTCAAAGGGGGGTTACGTTGGCACGCCAAGACGCCTGAAGTGCACATCGATATACATCTAATTCATATAGATGAGCTGGTTGACCTTTATGATTTGACCACCTATGATCCGATGCACACACCAACCCACAGAGGAGACACAACGATGATTCACGTCGTATTGCACGACGCCAAGGACACGGTGGCCGTGGCCGTGGTGGAAGGGATCGAGGCCGGCACCGAGCTGAACGCCTGGATCATGGACGAGGACCGCACCATCACGGTGACCGCGCGCCAGCCGATTCCGATCGGCCACAAGGTGGCGCTGCGCGACATGGCGCCGAACGACACGGTCTACAAGTACGGCGTCGACATCGGCAAGGTGGTCGCGCCGATCAAGGCCGGCGAGCACGCTCACGTGCACAACATCAAGACCAAGCGCTGGTAAGCGGCGCCGTCCGGCAGTCCGTGAGGAAAAGCCTTTCGGTCCAGCCATCCCCGCCATCGCCGCTCTGGCAGCCATCGCAGCCCATCGAGGCCATTCCAGTCATTCGAGAACCGAACACCACGCCATGTCCATCATCGATCAAAACACCACCTTCTGGGGCTACCGCCGCGACAACGGCCGGGTCGGCGTCCGCAACCACGTCATCATCCTGCCGCTGGACGACCTGTCCAACGCCGCCGCCGAGGCGGTCGCGCATGCGATCAAGGGCACGATGGCGATTCCCCATCCCTATGGCCGCCTGCAGTTCGGTCCGGACCTGGATCTGCATTTCCGCACGCTGATCGGCGCGGGCAGCAATCCGAACGTCGCCGCCGTGGTGGTGATCGGCATCGAGGACGGCTGGACCAAGCGCGTGGTCGACGGCATCGCGAAGACCGGCAAGCCGGTGGTCGGCTTCGGCATTGAGGGCCACGGCGACCACGAGACCATCAAGCGCGCATCGAAGGCCGCCAAGGAATTCGTGCAGTACGCCACCGCGCTGCATCGCGTCGAATGCCCGATCGCCGACCTGTGGGTATCGACCAAGTGCGGCGAGTCGGATACGACGTCGGGCTGCGGCGCCAATCCGACGGTCGGCAATGCCTTCGACAAGCTGCATCCGCTCGGCACCACGCTGGTGTTTGGCGAAACCTCGGAGCTGACCGGCGGCGAGCATATCGTCGCCGCACGCTGCGCCAACGATGAGGTGCGCCACCAGTTCATGGCGATGTTCGAGCGCTATCAGGCCATGATCGACCGCTGGAAGACCACCGATCTGTCGGAATCGCAGCCGACCAAGGGCAATATCGCGGGCGGCCTGACCACCATCGAGGAGAAGGCGCTCGGCAACATCCAGAAGATCGGCAAGAAATGCACGGTCGACGGCGTGCTCGACAAGGCCGAGGAGCCGACCCATCCCGGCCTGTGGTTCATGGACTCGTCGTCGGCCGCGGCCGAGATGGTGACGCTGTGCGCGGCATCCGGCTTCGTCGTGCATTTCTTCCCGACCGGGCAGGGCAACGTGATCGGCAACCCGATCGTGCCGGTGATCAAGCTGTGCGCGAACCCGCGCACCGTGCGCCTGATGAGCGAGCACATGGACGTCGATTGCTCCGGCCTGCTGCAGCGCGAGCTGAACCTGGACCAGACCGGCGACAAGCTGCTCGAGTGCATGCTGGCGACCGCCAACGGCCGCTGGACCGCGGCCGAGGCGCTGGGCCACCGCGAGTTCGTGCTGACCCGCATCCACGAGTCGGCCTGATGAAGCGGATCTGCATCAGCGAGTTCATGGACCCGGACGCGGTGGCCGCGCTGACGCCCGGGTTCGAACTGCGCTACGAGCCCGACTGGGTCGATCGGCGCGCCGAGCTGCTGGCGGCGCTGCCTTCGGCGGACGCGCTGATCGTGCGCAACCGTACGCAGGTCGATGTGGCGGTGCTCGACAGCGCGCCGCGCCTGCGCGTGGTGGGGCGGCTCGGCGTCGGCCTGGACAACATCGATGTCGAATCGTGCAAGGCGCGCGGCATCCGCGTGATCCCGGCCACCGGCGCCAATGCGCGTTCGGTCGCCGAGTACGTGGTCACCACGGTGGCGATGCTGCTGCGCGGCGCCTATCAGGGCAGCGGCGAGGTGATGCAGGGCAAATGGCCGCGCGCGCGTCTTTCGGAGGGGCGCGAGGCGCTGGGCAAGACGCTGGGCCTGATCGGCTTCGGCGATATCGGCCGGCAGACCGCGGCGCTCGCCCAGGCCTTCGGCATGCGCGTGGTTGCGCACGATCCGATGCTGCGCGATGACGATCCGGTCTGGCAACGCAGCGGCGTCGCGCCGCGCGGCCTCGATGCGCTGCTCGCGGAAGCCGATGCGGTCAGCCTGCACGTGCCGCTGGTGCCGGCGAC
>NZ_JCBAJO010000187.1:0-9159 GCF_059772245.1 Cupriavidus sp. R6-3 | reverse complement strand
GAGACGCGCCCCTTCCACCCGCACCTGACGCTGGCGCGCTGCGCGCCGCATGCGGCCGAGCCACTGCTGCGCGAGTGGGTCGCCGCGCACCGGGAACTGGCCTGCCCGTCCTATCTGGCGCGGCGCTTCGTGTTGTTCGAGAGCCGCCTGCAGCGGCAGGGCGCCGAGCATCGCTGCCGCCGTGCCTTTGCCTTGCGCGAGCCGGAGCGGGACAACCCCCCGTAAGTCGGGCTCAAGTTTTGCGCCAGGGATGCCGTTTCTGTACTAGAGTCCCAACGCCCGCAATCTGGATCCCCGCACCCGCCCGCGTGATTTCATGAGTTCCCACGAGTCCATCGACCAGCCCGAGGCCGCCGTCCCGTCCGACGAGCAGTACCGCCTGACGCATGCCTCGCAGATCGGCACGGTGCTGCGCGATCTGGCGTGGCAGAAATGCACGCTGAACGTGCGCTCCGGCCGCGGCCGGGAAACCGTTTCCTCGGTGCTGCACGTCGATCCGGGCAGCCGCACCTTCATCTTCGACTGGTGCCGGACCGACGAGGAAGCGCGCGCGGTGCTCGAAGCCGAGGAAAACGCGATTTCGGCCTCGCTGCGCGGCGTGCCGGTCAACTTCACCATCGGCCAGCCGGAGCCGGTGCAATATCAGGGCGGCCCGGCGTTCAAGGCCCCGTTCCCGGACAAGCTCTATCACTTCCAGCGCCGCCGGCATTTCCGCGCGCGCACGCTGGTGACGCGGGGCTATGGCTGCGAAGGGCGGCTCGACGACGGTACCGTGGTCAAGCTCGATATCTCGGATCTGTCGCTATCGGGGGTTGGCCTGCGCTCGCGCACGGTCGGCGATACGCAGCTGCCGGTCGGTACGCGCATCGCCCGCGCCCGGCTCGATTTCCGCGAGCTCGGCAAGCTCGACCTCGATCTGCAGGTGGTGGGACATTGGCTGGTGGGCCGCGACGACAGCGCGATTCATCATTTCGGCTGTGCCTTCGTCAATCCGGACGGGCGGCTGGAAAATACGCTGCAGCGGCTGGTATTCGCGCTGGAATTGGCCCATCGCGGCTGATAAAAGGCGCCGGCGGTTCGCAGCGAAATCGGCCGAAAATCGCCGTCCGCAATCACATCGTTCGCGCGAAAGCGGGAAATCCAGCGCCATTGAAAGCCGCTGGTCCACGCTTTCGCGAGGATGACGCGCGGGTCGCGCCCTCGCGCTGTTTCTTCCCGCTGTTTCTTCCTTATTGCGGCTTGCTCTGCGCCACCATCGTGAGGGCGAGCATCACATCGCCGGACAGGCGGCCACCGTTCGATGGCATGCCGGCATCTTCCAGAATGGCCCACAAATTCTCGGAGCCGGCTGCAATCCGTTGACGCAGTTCGGCGAGATAGGCCTGTTCGGCGGGCATCAGGGGTCTCTCTGCCATGCGCATATCCGCGACGATTGCGCCAAGCGAGATGTCATCGAAAGTCATATTGGTGTTGCGGTAGTCTCTTTTTTGGCAAGAGTCTTTCAGGTTCGGACTTGTTGGACGGTGATTTTAGCAATGTATATCGCAACGCGATGCATGGAATACCGCGACTTTTCTCCGGTCTATTCCGAGGAGTGATGGCGGCGACGCGCCTCACGCTTTAAAGCGTGGCGATTGTGAGCATTGCGACATGATTCGCTTCAAACAAGCGGCGCAATATTGGCGTTAATTGTCGATTGTCGTTGTGGCGAGGAGACAGCAACGCAGGGCAGCGACACAGGGCTTGCCTGGTGCCGCACGGTCATGCCGCGTCCTCATGTCACACCGTCGTGCCGCAACCTCGCGCCGCAATCACGCCGCAATCACGTCGCAATCACGCCGCAATCAGCCTGCTCATTTCCATCGCGGCCTCGCGCATGCGGGGCAGCATGCGGGCTAGCATCTCCGCCTCGCCGACCTGCGTGGGCCGCACGCTGACGCTGATGCCGGCCACGACCTCGCCCGATTCCGCATGCACCGGCACCGCAAGCGCGCGCAGATCGAGCTCCAGTTCCTCGTCCACCACCACGTAGCCGAGCGTGCGGGCCTGCTCGAAGCACGCCTCCAGCTCGGTGCGCGACACCTTGGTCTGCAGCGTGCGCGGTCGCAGCTCCGCGCGCTCGAAGTAGGCATCGCGCGCCGGCTCGTCCAGGTGGGCCAGCAGCATGCGGCCGATCGACGTGCAGAAGGCCGGCAGGCGGCTGCCCATGCCGAGCGCGTGCGACAGCATGCGGCGCACCTCGCAGCGGGCCAGATACAGGATGTCGGTGTCTTCGAGGATCGCCAGCGCCGAGGTCTCGCCCACCGCGGCGCTGAGCCGGTCCAGGATCGGCTGTGCCTGCGCGACCAGCGCGGTCGACGAGAAGTAGGCGTGGCCGAGATGGAGCACGCGCGGGCGCAGCGCGAAGCGGCCGTCTTCCTGGCTGACATAGCCGAGCCGCTGCAAGGTATAGAGGCAGCGCCGCACCGAGGCGCGCGACAGCTGCGTGCGCTGCGCGATCTGCGAAATGGTCAGCGGCCGCCTGCGTTCGGAGAAGGCCTCGAGCACGTGCAGGCCTCGGGCCAGCGACAGCATGAAGTTCGGATCGCCCGCGTACTGGTCCAGCTGGTCCGGACGCGGCGGAGCCGTGCGCGGTGGGGCCGCATCGGCGCGCGCGGCGTCGGAGGCAGCGGGAGCAGCGGGCGCCGGAGCGGCGGTGGAGCGGGTGGCGTCCATATGGGAAAGGGCAGGAAGAGGGCGACAGCGATTGTTCGATAATCGCGCATCATAACCGGCCCCGGGGTGCTGCGGGAAATCTGCGGCCAGCGTCGCTGCGCGATGCCCGCGCGCTCCGCGCATTCGCCGGCGTGCGATCCGAGCATTCCCCGCCGCGCGACCCCTCGTTCTCCGCCGCGCTATTCCGCCAGCGCCGCCAGGATTTCCGCATGCAGCCGGCGATCGCCGCAGGCCACCACGCGTCCGCCATGCTGCGGATCGTCACCGGTCCAGCTGGTGATGATGCCGCCCGCGCCCTCGACGATCGGGATCAGCGCCTGCACGTCGTAGGGCTGCAGCCCGGCTTCGACCACCGCATCGACATGGCCGGCGGCGACCATGCAGTAGGCGTAGCAGTCGCCGCCATAGCGCAGCAGCCGGGCGCGGTCGGCCACGCAGCGGAACGCCTTCCGTTCCGGCTCGTCGCCGAACATCTCCGGCGTGGTGCACATCAGCTTGGCGTCGGCGAGGCTGACGCAGGGACGCGTGCGCAGCGGCGTCCTGCCGAGCCAGGCGGCGTCGCAGGTGCCGACGAAGCGCTCGCCGGTGAACGGCTGGTCCATCACGCCGAGCACGGGCCGGTCGCCGTCGTTCAGCGCGATCAGCGTGCCCCACAGCGGCAGGCCGGTGATGAAGGCGCGCGTGCCGTCGATGGGGTCGAGCACCCAGGTCAGCGGCGACGTGCCCTCGATGCGCTCATGCTCCTCGCCATGGATGCCATGGTCGGGATAAGTCGCGGCGATCAGCTCGCGCATCGCGGTCTCGGCAGCCTGGTCGGCGGCGGTGACGGGATCGAAGCGGCGGCCGCCCTTGTCCTGCACCTCGGCATGGGTGCGGAACAGCGGCAGGCTTTGCGCCGCGGCCGCGTCGGCCAGGCGGTGGGCGAAGTCCAGATATTCGTTCAGGCGTTCGGCGGGCAGCGGCATGGCGTCGGCAGCGGGTGGTTGCAGGAAGGGACGTGGAACGGGACCTGGGCAAGGGCGCAGGAAGGGCCGGCAAGGACCGGCCGATGCAGCGATGGTACGTCGGTCCCAACGGGCATGCCAGCCGCGCTTTGGGGACCTTGGCTCCGACTGACGCCTAGCGCCGGTTCGGCGCGACGATGCCGAATCGCTCCATCTGCCGGTAGACCGTCGCGCGCGAGATGCCGCAGGCCGCGGCGACCTCGGTCACGTTCCAGTGGTGCGCCTGCAGCGCGGCCAGCAACTGGCGCGCTTTCGGATCGTCGGGGACCGGCGAGCCGGCGGCATCGGATGCGGGCACGGACGGGGGCATGGATGCGGGCACCGATGCGGGCACAGACGCGGCCAGCGCGCGCAGCGGGCTCGCCGTGCCCGCGTCGGTCACCTCCGGCGGCAGGTCGCCAAGATCGATATGGCCGCCGTCGCTCATCGCCAGCGCGAAGCGCAGCACATTGCGCAGCTGGCGCACGTTGCCGGGCCAGTCGTAGGCCAGCATCGCGCGCCAGGCGTCGTTCGACAGCGTGGCGTCGATGTGCAGCTGGGCCGCTTCCTCCTGGCAGATGCGTTCGATCAGATAGGCCTTGTCCTGGCGCTCGCGCAAGGTCGGCAGATACAGCGTGGCGCCGCACAGCCGGTAATACAGGTCCTCGCGAAAGCGCCCCTCGGCGATCAGCTGGCGCAGGTCCCGGTGCGAGGCCGCGACCACGCGCAGGTCGACCGCGACCGGACGCTGCGCGCCGAGCGGGGTGACCTCGCGCTCGGACAGCACGCGCAGCAGCCGGCTCTGCAGGTGCAGCGGCATGTCGCCGATCTCGTCGAGGAACAGCGTGCCGCCATCGCTCTGCGCGATCAGGCCGCGCATGCCCTTGCCGCGCGCGCCGGTGAAGGTGCCGGCGGTATAGCCGAACAGCTCGCTCTCGATCAGCGTCTCCGGAATGGCGGCGCAATTGACCGCGATGAAGGCATGCTCGCGCCGGTTGCTGCTCTGATGCAGCGCCTTGGCGAGGACCTCCTTGCCGGTACCGGTCTCGCCGTGGATCAGCACATTGAGCGGCTTGTTGGCGAGGCGTTTCGCCTGCGTGATCAGCCGCTGCATCTGCGCGTCGTCGGCGCCCAGCGCATCGAGCGCGGCGGTGTCGCCGGGCTCGGGCGCGGCCGGTGCGGGAATGCGGTGCGGCATCACGCGCGGCGCGATCGCGCTGGCGTAGTAGACTTCGTCGCCATGCGTGCGCAGCGTGGCGCGATCGGACGACATGCCGGCGCGTGCGATGCGCCACAGGTCGCTCATGCTCTCGCGGAACAGCATCGTCAGCGGGCGCCCGATCACCGGGCCATGGTCCGCCGCACGCAGCGCGCGGCGCGCACCGCTGTTGATGCCGCAGACGATGCCGTCGGCGTCGAAGGCCACCATGATCTCGCCGCTGACGTCGACCAGCGACCAGGTCGCGCCCAGCCGCAGGATCCAGCGGTCGCGGAAGTAGCGCAGGAAATTGGCGTCCTCGATCATCTGCGCGTACATCGCCGTCATCTGCAGCGCCAGATGCTGGCTCTCGCGCGGACCGGGCGAGGTCAGCGCCGATACGTCGAGCACGCCGAGAAAGCCGCCGGTGGGGTCGAACAGCGGCGCGCTGTTGCAGGTCAGGCTGATGTGCGAGACGTCGAAGTGGTCGGTCTGGTGGCAGGTCACCGCATGCTGCTCGACGATGCAGGTGCCCACCGCGCAGGTGCCGGCCTGGCGCTCGCTCCAGTCGGCGCCGAGATAGAGGCCGGAACTCTTGAGTTCGCGATCCCACTGGTCGTTGCCGATGAAGTCCACCGCGATGCCGTGCGAATCGGTCAGCAGCAGCACGTAGCCGAGCGAGGACATGCGCTTGTACAGCTGCTCCATGCCGGTGCGGGCCACGCCGAGGAAGTCCTCGATCTGGTCCTTGTGCTCTCGCAGCCGTCCCGCCTCGACGATATGGGCCGGCATGCGGCGGCCGGGGTCCATGCCGTACTCGTTCACGCAGCGGATCCACGAGCGCTCGATCTCGCTGAGCGGCGGCCGCTCCGGATCGGCCTGGCTGGCGAGCGCCAGCACCTGCTCGACATGCGCGTGCCGGTGGGCGGCTTGCTTGGCACTGATCACAGGGTCTCCTTCGCTGCGCCTTGCCGTGGGGACGGTCGACGCTTATCTGCTGTTGTCTTCGTGGTGTTATCCAATATAGACCCGAAGGCGGACGGCGTCGGTACCGCGGGCCGCCTTTTCCCTCTCCCCCGGCCCCTCTCCCGCGGGCGGGAGAGGGGAGCCCCCCGGTGGCCGAGAGCGCTGCCCCTTCCCAGGCGCGACGACCTTACACCAGCCCCGGGGCGGACTTCAATCCCGACAAGCCCGGGCTCAGACCTCGCCCCTGCGCAGCGCGCCGGCCAGGTATTCGGCCTGGCGGATCGCCAGCGCGACGATCGTCAGTGTCGGATTGGCGGCCGAACTGGAGGTGAACTGGCTGCCGTCCGAGACGAACAGGTTCTTGACGTCGTGCGCCTGCCCCCAGCGGTTGACCACGCCGTCGCGGGCGTTGGCACTCATCCGGTTGGTGCCCATATTGTGACTGGCGGGATACGCCGGCATATCGATGACCCGGGTCGCGCCGACCGCCTCCGACAGCTTGCGGAACTGCTGCAGCCCGTGCGCCGCGATGGCCTCGTCGTTGCGGTGGTAGGTCTTGGTCACGATCGGGATCGGCAGGCCGTACTGGTCCTTCTCGGTCGGATGCAGCGTGATGGTGTTCTGCTCGCGCGCCATGTCCTCGCCGCAGACCCAGATCGCGGTCATGTGGTCGTACTGCTCCAGCGCCGAGGTCACGTCGCGTCCCCAGCCACCGGGCTTCATGAAGGCCGCCGTATAGGGCAGCCCCAGCGCCAGTCCCTCCAGGTAGTAGCCGCCGTTGAAGCCGCGCCTGGTATTGAGCGCGACCTCGTCGGCCACCACCGCGCCGATATCGAAGCCGCGGTACATGTAGACCGGCTTGCGATGGATCGCCACCGCGGCCGCGGTGGCGTGGTTCATGTAGTTGCGGCCGACCTGGCCCGAGGAATTGGCCAGCCCGTTGGGGAACAACGTCGAAGCCGAGTTCAGCAGCAGCCGCGCCGATTCGATCGAATTGCCGGCCACGCAGACCACGCGCGCCTTCTGCAGATGCTTGCGCCCCTTGCTGTCGGCATACAGCACGCCGTTGACCTTGCCGGACTTGTCGTGCTGGACCTGCAGCACCATGCTCTCGGGCCGCAGCTCGACGCGACCCGTCGCCAGCGCCTTCGGGATCTCGGTGTAGAGCGCCGACCATTTGGCGCCGATCTTGCAGCCCTGCATGCAGAAGCCCGCCTGCTGGCATGCGGGACGCCCGTCGTAGGGCGTGGAATTCGAGGCCACCGGCCGCACGATCTTGCGATAGCCGATCTTGCGCGCGCCGGCTGCCACCACCTTGTACTGGTTGCTTTCGGGCATCGGCGGCTGGCCGCTGGCGGCGCTGCCGGTCACGCCCATCTTCTTCTCGGCCTTGTCGTAGTACGGAGCCAGTTCCTCGTAGGTGATCGGCCAGTCCAGCACGTTGGCGCCTTCGACCTGCCCATAGATCTGCCGCGTGCGGAAGTCGTGCGGCTGGAAGCGCAGCGCGACGCCGGACCAGTGGATGGTCGAGCCGCCCACTGCCTTGACGATCCACGCCGGCAGGTTCGGATAGGTCTTGGTGTGGTGCCAGCCGCCGGCCGAGATCCGCTTGTCGAGCCACGAGATCTTGCGGAACATCGCCCATTCGTCGTTCTCGAAGTCCGCCTGCGTGTAGTGCTTGCCGGCCTCGAGGATCACGATCTTGCCGATGCCCCGCTGCGCCAGCTCGTTGGCCAGCGTGGCGCCGCCCGCGCCGGAGCCGATGATGACGACCGCGTCGCGGTCGTTCAGGTCGATCCGTGTTGCCATGTTTTGTCTCCAGTGTTGTCTCGATGCGGTACCGCGGTACGGTCAGCGGTGCCGTCTGTGCGGCCCTGCGATGCGCTTGCGGATCAACTCGCGGACCAGATTGCGGACCCCATTGCGGATCGAATGGGCCGATCAGATCCAGTCGATGTCGTTGAAGCCGCGGTTCGCGTAGCCGCCCTTCTCCCAGGAAGAGCCCTCGTAGCCGAGCAGCGGCCAGACCGCCTTGTTGTCGTAGAGGCTGGTCACCATCTCGCCGCGCACCTTCTCGAAGAAGGGCGTGGTCTCGATGGCCTTGAGCAGCGCGACCCGGTCGGCCTCGTCCTGCAGCTGTGCATAGGGTTTGCCGTGCTTGCGCTGCGCGGCCGCGTCGAGCTCGCGTACGCCCCGCTGCAGCAGCGTGCGGACCGCCTTGTCCTTGGCGGCCGCCTGGTCCAGCGGCGCGATGGCCTGCACGTAGTAGCGGTCGGCGAAGCGGTCGTGCGGGAAGATGTCGCGCGCCATCACCAGCAGGGTGCGCGCGGTCGGCGTGCCCAGCGCCTTCAGGTCGGTGACCAGCGCCTCGCGCGCCGGCTTGGCCAGCGCGCCGGGCGAGACCACGGCGACGCCGATGGCGGCCAGGCCCGTGCCGCGCAGAAAGCCGCGCCGGGTCACCGGCTGGGTCTTGGCCACGATGCGCATGCCGGCCGCGGGCGCGGCGGCATCCTCGTGCTGGATGTCGTCTTGCATTTGTCGTCTCCTTCGGTGGGATATCGGTATCGTTGTGTTCGCGGCGTCGGGCGTCGGACGTCGGGCGTCGGGCGTCGGGCGGCGGTTCGGCGGCATTCGGCGGCATTCGGCGGTGTTTGGCTGCGTTTGGCAGCTTGGGGCCGCATCAGGCAGCTTCGGACCGTATCGCGCAGCGTCGGCAGCGTTGGCCGCGCCGCGCTAGCCTGGCGGCGCCGCGGCACCGCGCGGCCGCGTTGCGTGACGGATCGAAGCGCACGGCATGGGCTCGTGGTCGTTCGCCGCCACGCTGCCGAGCACGTCGGTCAGCATGTGGTGCAGGCGGTCGGCCAGCACCTCGGCGATCACCGGCGCGCCCAGCTCGGTCTCGCACGACGTGGTGCGGTCGGCGAGCGCATCCCCCAGGCCCGCCGGCTGCCCGAGCGCTTCGCACAGCAGGCGCCAGTCCGGCGGCGCGATCAGCGTGCCCGAGGTCAGCAGCACGCCAGTGCGCCGGCGCAGCTGCGCGAGGCCGACGATCTTGCGCGAGTCGACCACGACCTCCCAGGGCGACAGGCCGCCATAGCAGGCCCACGTCAGTGCCGCATCCGCCTGGTGGCTGCGCGCCTGCTCGGGCGGCAGCGCGAACGCCGCGATGCCCATGTCGCGCAGCAGGCCGGCATGCAGCACGCCTAGCCACCGGTAGCTGCCGATCGGCCCGCTCGACAGCAGTGCGTGATCGGGCGGCAGCACGATCGAGGCCGACAGCATCCACGGGCCGGTCAG
>NZ_JCBAJO010000186.1:0-9167 GCF_059772245.1 Cupriavidus sp. R6-3 | reverse complement strand
CCGCGCTGGCCGCGCCGGGTCTGCCGCATGCCGCGCATGCATCCTCGCATGTGCCCTCGCTTGCGCTGGCCCGGGCGGTCGCGGATTTTGCGCAGCGTCCGCTCGCGCACCAGCATCCGAGCTGGCTACCGCGCGAATGGCCGCTGCCGCTGCGCAGCGCTGACCGCTTCGGCGCGGCCGCTGCGCAGGTATTGGCCGGGCCGCTGGCGCTTGGCGGCGGCGACGAAAGAGCGCGCGCGCTGTTGCTGCAAACCTTGCTCGATGAGCGCGGCGATCCGCTGACGCGTCTGGTGCTGCTCGATCGCAGCGCACTGCGGCTGCTCGCCATCTGGTGCGGCATGGCCGTGCACAAGCCGGGCGTTGCCAGCGAACGCAGCCGTCTCGCGCAGCAGCTCGACGGCAGGCTGGGGGCGCTGGCCCAGCCGCTGATCGGCACCGTGCCCTACCGGCTGCGGCGCGCCGCGCGGCGCTTCGATCCGCAGGCGGTGGCCTTCATCCTGAAGCGCGTGCCCGACCTGCCGGACCTGCCGATGAATCTCGATCCCATCCGCGCCCGGCCATCGTCCGCCGCCCGCGTGATGGCCGAACGTGGCTACCGGCTGCTGTGCGGCCTGGTGCAGACGCTGCCGCCGACGCCGGGCGCGACACAAGGGGGCCCGGCACAAGGGGGCGCGGTACAAGGCGGTGCGGCCCAGGGCGATGTCGCCTCCGCGCTGTTGAATGCGGTACGCCGCAAGTTCCCGCGCCGGCTCGCCGCGCTGCCGGTGCCCGCGCTGAGCCGTCCGCAGGCCGCGCAGCTGCGCGAGCTGCTGCTGCTCAATCTGATTCCCGAACGGTTTCCGACATGGCACTGGCTTTTCTGATTACCAGCGAGAACCTGCAGCTGCTGTCCGAGCGCAAGGTCCTCAAGGAGGCGGAGTACGCGGCCCTGATGGACGCGGCCGAGGTCATCGAGGCCGCCCGCCGCGAGGCGCACCGCATCACCACCGACGCGCAGCGTGACGCCGAGCAGCGGCGCCAGCACGGCTACCGCGAGGGGTGGGCCAAGGCGCAGGCCGAACACGCCGCCGCCCAGGTCAGCGCCGCGGCCGAGGCCGAGCGCCAGCTCGGCGCGATGCGCAGAACCATGGCCAATATCGTGATGAAGGCGGTCCAGCAGATTGCCGGCGAACTCGATCCGGACATCATCCTCGAGGTCGCGCTGCAGCGGATCGACGTGCTGGTGCGCAGCGAGCCCTTCATCACCATCCAGATTCCGCTGGGCCGCGAGCAGGCGGTGCGCAACCTGCTCGACGCGATGGCAGAGACGCTGGACTGGCCGCGCCGCGCCAACGTCGTGGTCGAGCCGAGCCTGGAGCCCGACGCCTGCCGCATCCTGACCCCGTCCGGCACGATGGAGGTGGGGCTGCAGGCCCAGCTCGAAGCCTTTGCGCGCCGTGTGCAGGCGGGTTGATTCCCTGCCCATGCCCGACCGATCGCATCACGCCGCGTCTTTTATTCCCCGACCCATGGCCGACCCGCTCCCCACCTCCGACCTGAAGGCCGCGCTGCAGCACGCCGCGCTCGATCTCGAACGCGCCTTCGACCACTTCACGCCGGTGGCGATGCGCGGGCGCGTCTCGAAGGCGGTCGGCATGCTGATCAATGCGACCGGCATCCAGGCGCATGTCGGCGAGATCTGCCAGCTGGTCACGCCGGGCGAGCCGCCGCTGCTGGCCGAGGTGGTTGGCTTCGAGCAGCAGACCGCGCTGCTGACGCCGCTGGGGCGCACCACCGGTGTGTCGGCGGTGACCGAGGTCGTGCCACAGATGCATGGCTACCGTTGCCCGGCGGGCGCCGCGCTGCTCGGGCGCGTGCTCGACGCGCTGGGCAGCCCGATCGACGGCCGCGGTCCGCTGGTGGGCGTCAGCCAGGTGCCGGTCGAGAACGAGCCGCCCGATCCGCTGACCCGCGCGCTGATCCGCACGCCGCTGCCGACCGGCGTGCGCGCGATCGACGGCCTGCTGACGCTGGGCGAAGGCCAGCGCGTCGGCATCTTCGCGCCGCCGGGCGTGGGCAAGAGCACGCTGCTCGGCATGCTGGCGCGCGGCGCGCAGAGCGATGTCAACGTGGTGGCGCTGGTCGGCGAGCGCGGCCGCGAGGTGCGCGAATTCATCGAATACAGCCTCGGTGATGCGGGGCTGGCGCGCACGGTGCTGGTGGTCGCGACCTCGGACCGGGCGCCGATGGAGCGGGTCAAGTGCGCGTATACCGCGACCGCGATCGCCGAACACTTCCGCGACCAGGGCAAGCGCGTGCTGCTGCTGGTCGACTCGCTGACCCGGCTGGCGCGGGCGCAGCGCGAGATTGGCCTCGCCAGCGGCGAGCCGCCGACGCGCCGCAGCTATCCGCCATCGGTCTTCTCGATGCTGCCGCAATTGCTGGAGCGCGCCGGCACCGCCGCGCGCGGTTCGATCACGGCCGCCTACACTGTGCTGACCGAAGGCGAGGACGACAGCGATCCGATCGCCGAGGAGGTCCGCTCGATCCTCGACGGCCATATCGTGCTGTCGCGCAAGCTGGCCAGCGCCGGCCAGTATCCGGCGATCGACGTGCTGGCCAGCGTCAGCCGCGTGATGCCGCACGTGGTCGAGGACCAGCAGGCCCGCCACGCGGCCCGGCTGCGCGAGCTGCTGGCCAAGTACCGCGAGCTCGAGCTGCTGCTGCAGATCGGCGAGTACCGTCCCGGCGCCGATGCGGTGGCCGACGCCGCGGTGGCGTCGATCGGCCAGATCCGCGCCTTCCTGTCGCAACCGGCCGGCAGGCTCGACACCTACGAAACCACGCTGCGCACGTTGGAACGCGCGATCACGCCGCCGGCTCCGGCGGCGATGCCCGCGACGGCGGCCACGGCGACGATGGCCGCTGCAGGGCGCGCCGCCGCTCAGCAGGAGGCCAAACGATGAACGGCCAATCGACCACGGTACCGCTGCGCCAGCTCGAACGCGTGCGCGAACGCCGCCACGACGACGCGCATCGCGAGATGCGGCAGAAGCGCGATGCCTTCCTCGAAGGCATGCGGGCCGCCGAGGCGGCACAGGGCGCGGTACGCGCGGCGCTGTCGGAGCGCGCGGCCTTCCTGCAGCGCCTGCGCGAGAGCGCCGCGCATGAGGGGGTCGCGATCTCGGGGCTGCTCGATGCGCAGGCGTGGCAGGCGTCGTTCGACGCCCGCATCGCGCGCGCCAACGCCGCGCTGGCGCAGGCGCTGGATATCGCCGGCCAGCGTCGCGCCGAGTTCGAGCAGAGCCGTCGGCTGTGGGCCCAGGCGCAGGCTCGCCTGACCGGCACGCGCGAACTGATCGACCGCGAACAGGCCGCGGCACGCGCCGACATCGAGCGCCGCGAGGAAGAGGCCGCCGAGGAGGCCGCGCTGCGGGTCTGGCAGCGGGGCATGGGGGCAGGCATCAAGGCATGATCGACCCGGCGATGTTCTTCCAGTGGGGTCGCGAGACCGTGATGCCCATCCTGATGGTGATGCCGCGGCTGCTGACGGCCTTTACCGTGGTGCCGTTCCTGTCGCACCAGTCGATCCCGGGTGTCGCCCGCAACGGCATCGTGCTCGCGATTGCGCTGTTCGTCTCGCCGGGCGCCCGCGTGGACATCGACGCGGTGGCGGGTGGCCTCTGGCTGCTGCTGATCTTCAAGGAGGCTTTCATCGGCCTGCTGCTGGGCATGGCGTTCGGCCTGTTCTTCGTCGCGCTGCAGATGATCGGCGAGCTGATCGACTTCCAGACCGGCTCGGGCAACGCCACCTTCTTCGATCCGGTCACGCAGCAGGAGGACGGGCCGATGGAGAACCTGCTGTCCCATCTGGGCATCGCGCTGTTTGCCTCCTTCGGCGGCCTGTTCGCGATGACCGGCGTGATCGTTGAATCGTTTGCCTTCTGGCCGGTGATGTCCTTCGGCCCGGATGTGTCGCTGTCGTCGTTCCAGTTCGCCAATATCTATGCGGGCACGATGTTCTCGTGGGTCGTCAAGCTGGCGGCGCCGATCCTGCTGCTGCTGGTGATCGTCGAGTTGGGCTTCGCGCTGATCGCGCGCTTCGTGCCGCAGTTCGACGTGTTCCAGTTCGCGCAGCCGGTCAAGATCACGGTCGCGTTCCTGATGCTGGTGCTGATGCTGTCGGTGATGGTGGACACGCTGCAGGGTTTCCTGCGGCCGGACAACGCGCTGATCGACCTGCTGCGCGGACGCGCGGGCGTCCAGTGAGGCCGCGCCATGGCCGATAGCGAAAAGAACCTCGAAGCGACACGGCGCAAGCTCGACGACGCGCGCAAGCGCGGCGAGGTGCCGCGCAGCAGCGATGTCACCTCGGCCTTCGTCTTTCTCGGGGTGCTGATCGCGCTATGGCTGCTCGGCCGCTATTTCGTGCGGCTGTTCCAGGCGCTGTGGCTGAGCGCGATGGGCGCGATCGACCAGCATCTCGCCGACCAGCAGATGCTGGCGCTTGGCGAGGCCGGGGCGCGCTTCCTGCTGATGGGCGTGCTGCCGATCGCGGCGATCGCGCTGGTCTGCGGCATCGTCGGCGCCTTCGTGCAGGTCGGGCCGCTGGTCGCGTTCGAGCAGATCAAGCCGCAACTGGCGCGCCTGAATCCGGCCGAGGGGCTCAAGCGGATGTTCGCCGTGCGCAATCTGGTCAATCTGCTGAAGACGGTGATCAAGATCGCGCTGCTCGGCGGGCTGATCTATGTGCTGGCGCTGCGCGCGATCGAGGACGGCGTACGCACCGGCTATGCGCGGCCGGCGGAGATCCTGCTGCTGATCGCCCATATCCTGCTGATGATGTGCTGCTGGGCCGCGGTGATCTACCTGATCATGGCGGTGATCGACTACGTGCACGAGCGCTACGAGTTCATGAAGCGCCAGCGCATGAGCGTGGAGGAGTACCGGCGCGAGTACAAGGACACGCAGGGCGACCCGATGATCGCCGGACGCCGCCGCGCCGCGTTCTTCGAGGCGGCGTTCTTCGGCGTCGGCGAGCGGGTGCGGGTGTCCACCGCGGTCGTGTATTCCACGCAGTACGCGGTGGCCTTGCGCTACGACGGGCCCGGCACGCTGCCCAAGGTGGTGGCCAAGGGCGGCGGCCAGGTTGCGGCCCGCATCCGCCAGGCCGCGGCCGACTACCTGATCCCGTCGGCCTTCGATTCGGACCTGGCGCAGCGGCTCTATCTGACGGTGCCGCTGGACCGCTTCATCGATCGCTCGCTGTTCGAACGGGTGGCGGACCTGATGCGTTGGGCGAAGGGCGGCTAAGGGCAGGGCTGCAGAAGGCTCAGGGCGATGAAGGGCGGAGGATGGCATCCACTCACCGCGCGCCTCGCCATCAGCGCATCAGCGCATCAGCCCCTCAGCCCCTCAGCCGTCAAGAAACGCCTCTTCCGCGCAATACCGCGCCGCCGTCCGTTCGCGAAGGCCGCCGCCACTGCGTTCCATCCGCTCCGCCCGATCCATCCTTTCCACCGCCGTGGCGATCAAGGTTGGATCCTGCATCGTGGCCGCATGCGCCAGCTGCACGCGATTGCGCACGCCGAAATGGCTGCGCAGCCGGCGCATGTGGTAGTCGACGTTGAAGATCGACATCTCCATGCGGTTGGCGATCTGCTTGTCGGACAGCCCCTGCGCCAGGCAGGCGAGGATGTCGCGCTGGACCTCGGACAGGCCGTCGCGCTGCGTGCCGCCCAGCGCCGGGATATCGGCGTGGCAGGTCAGGAATTCGTGCAGCGCGAAGCCGACCGTCAGCGCCTGGCCGATCACCGGGTCGCCGATCCAGCGGCGGCTTTCGATGCCGGAGGCGAAGCTGATCGCGACGAAGTCGCTGGTGCCCGGCATCGGCAGGTTCAGAAACACGCCGCTGCGGATGCCGGCGTCGCGCAGGTCGTCGAGGAAGCGGCGCAGCCGCAGCGCCTGCGTGCCGCCCGAGGTGCTGCGCTCCAGGTCGCTGACGTCCCACACCAGCGGCAGCCCGTAAGTACCCGGGCGCGGCTGGCGCGGATCGACCTCGTAATAGCGCTCGCGCAGGTAGTAATCGCGCCAGCCCGGATGCGAATAGGTATCGAGGAAGGTGCGCATCTGCACCTGCCCGCCCACGGTGGTGGCGGTGCCATAGCCGAGCCAGTCGAAACCGATCCCCCGGATCGCCGACTGCATCAGCGCGGTGCGCGATTCATGCGAGCTTTCGCGCAGCATCGCCTCGACCAGTCCCGGCATGCCGCCCTGGCGCGTGCGCCGCTGGACGGGAACGATATGCCGTTCGCCGAATACCTTGATGCCGTGGGGGCCCACCACGGGCGGCAGGCCACGTGGACCGCGGGCCGACGTGCCGCCGCTTGTGGCGCGCGGCAGGTCGGCACTCAGGGTCCGCGACAGGCTGGTGTCGCGGCCCAGGCCGGCTTCCACTTCTTTTTCCATCGATCGCCTCCGACAAATGCGTATGGCCGCCGCGTTGACGCGGCAGCGTGAAGGCTTGCCTCGGCCCGATCCGCGAGCGACATGGCACTCGCTGGCCCGGCCTTCAGGCGAAGCCCAACATACTGCTGACCCATTCCCGTCGGAAAACCCGGATGGCGCCGCGGTGCGGCGTGCCCGGTGTTGTGCGTGCCGTGCGTTGCGCGGCCGCTATCGCTATCGCTATCGATGCTGTGGTGGTGCGATACCGTGATGGCGCCATCGCTGGCTGCTGCCATCCGGCGCCGGCCAAATTATTGCAAGGCAAGATGTCACGACATCGAGCGCGCATTCCAACCGTGCGATGCGGGGCCGCATTGCCATCCGCCGCGATGCCCGCGGGCCGCGACGCGGCAAGGCCTGCGGCCGGTTGATGCGATGCGGCGATGATGTTGTATATCCGCCACTTTCCTTAAGTCTTGAAGGGTTATCGCCGCCGGCATGGATTGCCTGTTCCCTCATGCTTCGAGCGTCTTGCCGCGCGTTTCCGGCAGCGTCAGCGCGGCGATGATCAGCACGCCATAGGCGCCGGCGGCGAACACGCCGATGGTCTGTCCCAGCGGCATGGTCTGGCTGACATGGCCGATCAGGAAGGGGAACAGCGCCCCGATGGCGCGGCCCACGTTGTAGCAGAAGCCCTGGCCGGAGCCGCGCACGCTGGTGGGGAACAGCTCGGTCAGGAACGCGCCCATGCCGGCGAAGATGCCGGAAGCGAAGAAGCCCAGCGGGAAACCGAGGATCAGCATCACCGTGTCGTTGACCGGGATCTGCGTGTAGATCAGCGCGATCGCCATCGAGCACAGTGCGAACAGCATGAAATTGCGCTTGCGGCCGATGCGGTCGGTCAGGTACGCGCTGGTGATATAGCCCAGATACGAGCCGACGATCACCATCGCCAGATAGCCGCCGGTGCCGAGCACGGTGAGTCCGCGCTCGGTTTTCAGGAAGGTCGGCAGCCAGGTCGTGATCGCGTAGTAGCCGCCCTGGGCGCCCGTGGTCAGCAGCGCGGCGCGCAGCGTGATGGTCAGCAGCTTCGGCGAGAAGATCGCGGCGAACGAGGTCTTCTCGGCGGAGGCGGCTTCCCTGGCCTTGTGCTCGGCATAGACCTCGGGCTCCTTGACCAGCCGCCGCAGGAAGATCACGAACACCGCCGGCAGCAGGCCGATCAGGAACAGCGCGCGCCAGGCGGTTTCAGGCGGCAGGATGCTGAACACCAGCGCATACAGCAGCGCGGACATGCCCCAGCCCAGCGCCCATCCGGCCTGCACCATGCCGACCGCCTTGCCGCGGTCCTGCGAGCGGATCGCCTCGCCCATCAGTACCGCACCCGCGGTCCATTCGCCGCCGAAGCCGAAGCCCATCAGCGCGCGGGCGATCAGCAGCTGCTCGTAGTTCTGTGCCAGGCCACACAGGAAGGTGAAGAAGGCAAACCAGACGATGGTCAGCTGCAGCGTACGCACGCGGCCGATGCGATCGGACAGGATGCCGGCGATCCAGCCGCCCGCGGCCGAGGTCAGCAGCGTGGCGGTGCCGATGAAGCCGGCGTCGCCGCGCGTGATGCCCCATGTCGCGATCAGCGTCGGAATGACGAAGCTGAGGAACTGCGTGTCCATCGCGTCGAGCGCGTAGCCGACCTTGCAGCTCCAGAACGTGCGGCGCTCGCCCGGCGTGATATCGCGATACCAGGCAAAGAGGCCGGTCGACGGTCGGCTTTGCTGCTCCCCCTGGATGCTGCCAATCTGCGTCTCCATGCGTTCCTCGTCGTGGTGTCTCGTCGCGGTGCGTCGGTACAGGCTTGATCCGGGCCAGAACGCGTGTCCCCAATTGCAGGCGGATTGCGTGCAAATCGGGCCATCGCGGCAAATCTCGGCAATGCGCATCGGCAATGCGCGGCAAAGCTCGGCAGATTGGGGCGGGCTGGCACCGCTGGTGCTGCCGGCCGGTCGACGATCGTCGTCGCTGTTCTGGTTCCCGCGCACTGGCGGCCGCGATGGCACGGCGGTGTGCCGATGCGCGCCTGGAGAGTCGGCGCGCGATCGCGGTGGCCCGCGGCGATGTCGCTTGACTCGCGGCGGTCTGCGGGAACCTGTCATGCATCGATGGACGTCCCCCGGCATCTGCATTCTTCAAATTAGCCGGGCGCCTCGTCCAACTATTTTTTAGCTTGGGTCCTCATAAGAAAAAATTGAGATCACCACTAAATCTCAGTCAATACGCGGGCCCCGGCCTGATCTGGCATTCCCGCGCTCCAGGGGCGATATCGGGTTTTCCCCGATGACGCGATGTCGCCAAATGGCGATGCCGCACGCCTCCCAACGTCTTTACCGCCCACCCTCCGTTCGCCCATCGCTTGGCCCGTCGTTCGGCGCGTCGTTCGGCCCGTCGGTTCGGCTCATCGAAAGCAACGCGTAAGCATACGGCGCGCCAGTGACAAGCGGGGCAGGGGATGCGCTACGGAGACTCGTAGGGATATCGCTGTGCAGCGCAGCAGCGGCGGCGCTTTGCACCACGAGGGTTCGTGTCGTCACGGGGCCTTCATCGACGAGCGGTCTGATGGCGGCGCCCCGGGTCAGGGCGCGCCCGCATCGGCATGGTGCCTCGCCCGGCCTTCCTTGCGAGGTCACGATGAGCTATCCCGCCGATCTGTCAGGTCCCTCGATGCTGCGCCCGGTCATGGTCCCGCC
>NZ_JCBAJO010000185.1:0-9180 GCF_059772245.1 Cupriavidus sp. R6-3 | reverse complement strand
TCGCTGGCGGCGCCGCCCATCACATGCGGCAGCACCGCGGTCACGGTGCCCGAGGTGCCCGATTCGGTCTCGACCGCCGTTTCCGCGCCGGATTGCGTGAACTGCTGCTCGCGTGCATCGAGCCATTGCTTGACATGGTCGACGCCGAACAGGGCGCCGGCACAGACCACGGCCGCGACCAGCGCGAGCCAGACCCAGCGCCCGCCGGTACCCGACGTGCCGCTGCTGCGAAAGCGCCGGCGGTCGTCGAAGCTCGCGTTCAGGCTGCCCTGGCGGCGGATCGCCACCTCGGGCGCCGGCGGCGCGGCCTGGGCATGGAAACGGGCCAGCAAGGCGTCGATGTCGACCTGCAGCAGGCGCGCGTAGGCGCGCATCAGACCCTTTGCGAACGTCAGATCGGGCAAGGCGTCGACATTGCCGGACTCGATCGCATCGACCTTCTGCGCCGGCACCTTCAGCCGCACACCGACGTCGTGTATCGACAGCCCCTGGGCCGCGCGTGCCTTCGCCAGGCTCGCGCCGATCTCCTGTGCGACCGCGTTGGCGCTGCCGCTCGCATTGGTCGAGACGGCCTGGCCCTCGGCGCGCTCGTGCTCATTCATCCCGTGCTCCTTGTTGGTATGCGCTTTCCCGCGAGTCCGGGAAGCGCCTATGTAATTGCGCCAGCAATGCCTGCTGTGCGGCCGCGTCTCCCTCGCGGTGCGCAATGCGCGCGCCCAGCCAAAGCGATGCCGGAGTGGCGAAGCGTCCTGCATTGACCTGCGCCACCTCGGCGCGGGCCCGCGGCAGATCGCCTTGTTTCCAATACAGCAGCCCGAGTTGCGTGTGCGCGGCGGCCCGGGTCGCGGCGTCCGCGGAATCCGCGGCGGCCGTCGTGTCCGGCCGGGCCAGCGCCGAGGTCAGGCTGCGGTGCGCCGACTCCAGATCGCCCTGGCGCAGCTGGCAGGCGCCCAGGCTGGTCAGCATCCTGGCTGCACCGCCGGACGAAGAAGCCGTCACCGCGGCCGTCACCGCGCGCTGCAGCTGGGCCAGGCCTTCGGCGTAGCGCCCCTGCTCGCACAGCAGCCAGCCATAGTTGTTCAGCAGATCGCCGTCGTCCTGGCGGCGCGACAGGGCGGCACGAAAGCTCTGCTCGGCCTCGGCGGGCCGCCGCAGCGCCATCTGCGCCAGCGCCTGGACGTGATAGGCATCGGTCAGGGCCGGATCGAGCGCGATCGCCTGTCGGGCCTCATCGAGCGCGATCGCGCCCTGGCCGGCCTGCAGATATTGCGTGGCCAGCTGCAGCCGCAGCGCGGCGCGCTCGCGCGCATCCGCCGGTGTCGGGCTGGCGTCCCGTGCCTGCGGCGCCTGTTGTCCCGGGGTGGCCCGGGTGCCGGATGTGCCCGTCGACTGGCACGCCGTCAGCAGTGCCAGCCCGGCCAGAACCACGGCGGGCAGACCGGCAGGCAGACGCCTCATGCAGATCGCGCCTCCCCGCCCGGCGCCGCCACTACCGGCGGAATCTTGCCGAAGCGGCCGCGCTCGGCAAGCCGGGTGCGATCCTGCACGCGGCCCTCGGCGGCGAGCTGGCCGCAGGCGGCGTCGATATCGTCGCCGCGCGTCTTGCGGATCGTCGTCACGATGCCGGCGTCCATCAGCACCTGGGCGAAACGCCGGATCTGCTCGTTGTTCGAGCGCTTGAGCCCCGATTCGGGGAAGGGATTGAACGGAATCAGGTTGAACTTGCATGGCACGTCGGCCACCAGCTTCAACAATTCCCGCGCATGCTCGACGCCGTCGTTGACGCCGTCCAGCATGCAGTATTCGAAGGTGATGAAGTCGCGCGGGGCGAACTCCAGATAGCGGCGGCAGGCCGCCATCAGCTCGGCCAGCGGGTACTTGCGGTTCAGCGGCACCAGCCCGTCGCGCAGGGCATCGTTCGATGCGTGCAGCGACACCGCCAGCGCGACCGGCAGGTCCTTGGCCAGGCGGTCCATCATCGGCACCACGCCGGACGTGGACAGCGTGACCCGGCGGCGCGACAGCCCGTAGGCGTTGTCGTCAAGCATCAGCCGCATCGCCGGCACGACCTGGTCGTAGTTCAGCAGCGGCTCGCCCATGCCCATCATCACCACGTTCGAGATCACGCGATCGTCCTTCGGGCCGCGCCCCAGCTGGGTGCGCATCGCGAATTCGGCCATCCACAGCTGGCCGATGATCTCGCCGGTGGTCAGATTGCGCGAAAAGCCCTGCTTGCCGGTCGAACAAAACCGGCAATTGACCGCGCAGCCGGCCTGCGAGGAAACGCACAGCGTGCCGCGCGTTTCCTCGGGGATGTAGACCATTTCGACCGCATTGCCGTTGCCCACGTCGAGCAGCCACTTGCGCGTGCCGTCCGCCGACACGTGGTCGGTGATCACGGACGGCGCGCGGATTTCGGCGCGCGTGGCCAGCTTCTGGCGCAGCGACTTGGCCAGGTCCGACATCTCGTCGAACTGGCTGGCGCCGAACTGGTGGATCCAGCGCTGCAGCTGCCGCGCGCGAAACGGCTTCTCGCCGAGCTCGCCGCAATACGTGGCGAGCCCGTCCGCATCCAGATCGAGCAGGTTGACGAGAGCGTTCATGACGGCAGCGGGGGCTTCGGGTAGCAGTCTAGTGTCCGGGTTCAGGCCAGACAATCAGCGCGAGTAAACGTTCATGCCGGGGAAGAAGAACGACACTTCGACGGCCGCGGTTTCCGGCGCGTCGGAGCCGTGCACGGCGTTGGCGTCGATGCTGTCGGCGAAATCGGCGCGGATCGTGCCCTTCTCGGCCTTCTTCGGATCGGTGGCGCCCATCAGCTCACGGTTCTTGGCGATCGCGTTCTCGCCTTCCAGGACCTGGATCATCACGGGGCCCGAGATCATGAAGTCGACCAGATCCTTGAAGAACGGACGCTCCTTGTGCACGGCGTAGAACTGCTCGGCTTCGCCGCGCGACAGGTGCGCCATCTTGGCGGCCACGATCTTCAGGCCGGCGGCCTCGAAACGGGCGTAGATCTGACCGATGACGTTCTTGGCCACGGCATCCGGCTTGATAATCGACAGGGTGCGTTCGATCGCCATAAAAACTCCGAAAAATGAAGGGGTTACCAAATTGGGAAACACAAGATTCTAGCACGAGACCCCAATCGTTTCGAGAGCCGGCGGCGGCGAAACGATCGGGGCGGCGTCCGGCAGATTATCGCGGCGCACGGTCGCCGCGATATGGGACAAAGGGACGGGAACACCGGGCCGCCCGGCTGATCCAAGGCAACGAAAGCGCCTCATCTGTTCCTCGACGGTTTCGCGATTTTTAGTGCTCGGTAAATCACTCTGCACTTGCAATCGTGCAAGGACGATGCCACATTGGCGAGGTGTCCGCCGGCGCTTCCGGCACCGCCCTTTGAATGAGGAGTCATCATGAACGACAAGCTGAATACCTATGGTTTCGGCAATGCCGGCGCGACGGCGGGAGCCGTCACCGTCCGCAATCGGGTCCTGCGCAATACCTATTGGCTGCTGGCGCTCTCGATGGTGCCGACCGTGCTCGGCGCCTGGATCGGCGTGGCGACGGGCTTCAGCTTCATGGCCGCCAGCCCGGGCCTGTCGCTGATCCTGTTCCTCGCGATCGCCTTCGGCTTCTTCTTCGCGATCGAGAAGACCAAGAACAGCGCCATGGGGGTCGTGCTGCTGCTGGCCTTCACCTTCTTCATGGGCCTGATGCTGTCGCGGATCATCGGCTCGGTGCTGCAGTTCTCGAACGGACCGGCGCTGATCATGTATGCGTTCGGCGGCACCGCGGCGGTCTTTGCCACGATGGCGACCGTCGCCACGGTCAGCAAGCGCGATTTCTCCGGCCTGGGCAAGTTCCTGTTCGTCGGCGTGATCCTGCTGATCCTGGCCAGCGTGGCCAACATCTGGCTGCAGCTGCCCTCGCTGATGATCACCGTCTCGGTGATCGCGATCGGCATCTTCTCGGCCTACATGCTGTACGACGTGCAGCGCGTGGTGAACGGCGGCGAGACCAACTACATCACGGCGACGCTGGCGATCTACCTGGACGTCTACAACGTCTTCGTCAACCTGCTGGCGCTGCTGGGCATCTTCGGCGGCAGCCGCGAATAGGCGACCGCCTCACCGCCATGACGAAGGGCCGGCAATGCCGGCCCTTTTTTATTGCCCCACGCGGTTGCCCTGTCGCTGGCCCCGGGCCGGCGGTTCGGGCCGATGGTCCCGGCCAATCTCGCCGCCCATCGCTCGCCCCCATCGCCCGCCCCCATCGCCCCGGACAACCGCCCCGAGGATCGCCCGATCAGGCCCGCTCGAATACCGCGATCGACTCCACGTGCGAGGTGTGCGGGAACATGTTGACCACGCCGGCGCCGCGCAGCCGGTAGCCGGCCTCATGCACCAGCAGGCCGGCGTCGCGCGCCAGCGTGGCCGGATTGCACGACACATAGACGATACGGCCCGGCAGCACGTCGCTGCCAGCCTGCGCCAGCTCGGCCAGCGCCTTGCTGACGGCCAGCGCGCCTTCTCGCGGCGGATCGACCAGCCAGCGGTCGAAACGGCCCAGCGCCGAAATGTCCTCGGCGCTGACCTCGAACAGGTTGCGGCAGGCAAAGCCGACCTTGTGCGCCAGCCCGTTGTATTCGGCGTTGGCCAGCGCCCGCGCCGTCAGCGCCTCGCTGCCCTCGATGCCCATCACCTCCCGCCCCTGCGTCGCCAGTGGCAGCGTGAAATTGCCGATGCCGCAGAAGAGGTCCAGCAGCCGGTCGCCCGGCTGGGCGTCGAGCAGCCGCAGGGCCCGCTTGATCAGCACGCGGTTGATCTGATGGTTGACCTGGGTGAAATCGGTCGGCTTGAACGGCATGCGGATGCCGAATTCCGGCAGCGTATAGGCCAGTTCACGATCGAGCGGATAGAACGGCACCACCGTATCCGGGCCCTTGGGCTGCAGCCAGAACTGCACGTTGTGGCGGTCGGCGAAGGCCCGCAGCAGGTCGCGGTCGGCATCGTTCAGCGGCTCGAGGATCCGCAGCACCAGCGCGGTGACATCCTGACCGACGGCCAGCTCGATCTGCGGCATGCGGTCGCGGATCGACAGCCCGGCCACCAGCTCGCGCAGCGGCACCAGCATCGCCGACACATGCGGCGGCAGCACCTCGCACGACGTCATGTCGGCGACATAGCTGCTCTTGCGCTCGTGAAAACCGACCAGCACCCCGCCCTTCTTGACCACGTGGCGCACCGTCAGGCGGGCGCGGTAGCGATAGCCCCAATCCGGTCCGGCAATCGGCCGGAACACCATCTCGGGCCGTATCTTGGCGAGGTGCCACAGGTTGTCTTCCAGCACGCGCTGCTTGATCGCGAGCTGGGCGCGCGCGTCGAGGTGCTGCATCGAACAGCCGCCGCAGACGCCGAAATTCGGGCAACCGGGCTGCACCCGCATTACCGACGGTTCACGGACCTCGACCAGATGCGCCTGCTCGTAGCTGGGCTTGCGCCGATAGCTCTGGTAGGCCACCGTTTCGCCCGGCAGCGCACCCTCGACGAAGATCACCTTGCCCGGCGTCCCGTCCTCGTTGACCAGCCGTCCCACGCCGCGCGCCTCCATGTCGAGGCTGTCGATCTTCACGGTCGGATGGGCCTGGGCCTCGGCGCCGGCGGCCGATGCGGCGGCGCCGCCACGCTTGCGGTTGGGAGCGGGCGAGGCGGCCGGTTGCTGCACCGGCTCAGGGGCGGATTGCGGGGAAGACACGGCTTGAGACACCAGCGGGACCTGACGTATTGTTTTGCGAAAGCGCGATTGTAGACCAGTCGCCGCGATCGGAACCGGCACGAACGGAACGGCAGCGATGCCGCCATCGTGCGCAGAACCGCCCCGGCGGAGGCAAGCGATGGAACTGATCAGTTGGAACATCCAGTGGGGACGCGGCTGCGACGGCGAGGTCGATCTCGCCCGCACCGTATCGACGCTGCGGGCGCTCGCCGACTTCGACGTGCTGTGCCTGCAGGAGCTGACGCGCGGCTTCGGCGAGATGCCGGGCAACCCGGGCGCGGACCAGGTGGCCGAGCTGGCCGCGCTGCTGCCCGGCTACCATCTGCTGTTCGCCCCAGGCGTCGACCGTTTCGGGCCCGATGGCGTGCCGCGCCAGTTCGGCAACGTGATCGCGACGCGCCTGCCGGTATGCGAGGTATTCCGCCATGCGCTGCCGTGGCCCGCCGATCCGACCGTCGCATCGATGCCGCGCGTTGCGCTGGAAGCGACCGTGATCGCCGGCACCCAACGGCTGCGCATCATCTGCACGCATCTGGAGTATTACTCGGCCCTGCAACGCAACGCACAGGCCGAAGCGTTGCGCGCCTGGCATGCCGAGGCCTGCGGGCATGCGGCAAGGCCGGGACCGGCGGAACAGCGCTTCGGCCCGTTCACGCCGGAGGCACGTCCACCCAGCGCCATCCTGTGCGGCGACTTCAACAGCAAACCCGGTGACACCGCCTACCGGCGCCTGACCGCGCCCTTCGACGACGGCACGCCGGCGTGGCGCGATGCCTGGCTGCATCTGCATCCGGGCCGGCCGCACGCGCCGACCTGCGCGCTCTACGACAAGGCGCAGTGGGACGAGCCGCCCTTCGCTTGCGACTTCATGCTGGTGACCGAGGATCTGCTGGAACGGGTGGTTCGTTGCGAGGTCGACGGCAGCACGCAGGCATCGGACCACCAGCCGGTGCTCCTGTCGCTGCGGGACTTTGAATAAGGGACAACCGGGAGCAACGCGGAGACGAACCGAGGGGCAAGAAACTGGCGGCGACGCGACTGTTCAGTCGATCTCTTCGTCGTCGGCCACGCGGCTGGACGGCTGCAGCTGGAAGGCGCGCAGATATTCCATCCATTGCGGCCCGGGCAGTTCCGCCAGCGATTCCTGCACCAGTTCGACCTCGGCATCGAACTCGCGTGGCGTCAGGCCGCCGCGCATCATCTGGAAGCGGCAGTACATCAGATACGTGTTGACGACGTCGGTCTCGCAATAGGCCCGGATCGCGCCGATCTGCCCCTGCTGGAACGCTTCCCACACCTTGCTGCCGTCCATCCCCATCTTGCCGGGGAAGCCGCACAGCTTGGCGAGGTCGTCCAGCGGGGCGCTGGCACGCGGCTGGTACATCGCCAGCAGATCCATCAGATCCAGATGCCGCATGTGGTAGCGGCTGATGTAGTTGTTCCACTTGAAGTCGCGGCTGTCGTCGTCGCGGCCCTCGCCCATTTCCCAATAGCGGGGCGCAGTGACGCCGTGGACCAGCCCGCGATAGTGCAGCACCGGCAGGTCGAAGCCGCCGCCGTTCCACGACACCAGTTGCGGACTGTAGCGCGCGATCAGTTCGTAGAAGCGCTGGATCAGCGTCGCTTCGCCATCGTCCTCGCTGCCGAGCGAGCCGACGTGGAACAGCGCGGTGCCGTCGCGCTGCGTGCGGCGCAGCACGCAGGAGATCGCGACCACGCGTTGCAGATGCAGGGGTAGAAAATCGCTGCCGGTCTTTTCGCGGCGGGCGGCGAAGGCCAGCTCCGCAACCTCGGCATCGGTGAGGCCCGGCGGATGGTCGTGCAGACGGCGCAGGCCGGCGACATCGGGAACCGTCTCGATGTCGAATACCAGCACAGGCGTCATAGAACCGCGTCCTTGCGCACCCCTTGCGAAGCGAAATGCCGCTTGAGCTTGACCAGCGCTTCCTGCTGGATCTGGCGCACGCGTTCGCGCGTCAGGCCCATTTCCTCGGCCAGCTCTTCCAGCGTGGCCGGCTCGATATGGTTCAGGCCGAAGCGGCGCTCGACGACATAGCGGTGCTTCTCGGACAGCCGCGCCAGCCACAGCTTCATCAAATTCTCGAGCTCGCGGTGCGCGACCTCCTGATCCGGCGCGGCATTGTGCTCGTCCGACAGGAAGTCGAGCAGGCTCGAGCCTGGATCGAGATCGAACGGCGTATCGAGCGAGGTCGTGTGTTCGTTCAGTGCGAGGACGTCCTGCACTTCGTCGGGGGTCTTGCCGAGCAGATGCGCGATGTCCTCGAGACTGGCATCGCGTCCGTCGGTACCGCCCTTCTCCAGATGCCGCTTGGCGCGCAGCACCTGATTGAGTTCGCGGATCACGTGCACCGGCAGGCGGACCGTGCGCGCCTGGTTCATGATCGCGCGCTCGATGCTCTGGCGGATCCACCAGGTGGCATAGGTCGAGAAACGGAAGCCGCGCGAGGGATCGAACTTCTCGATCGCATGCATCAGGCCGAGGTTGCCCTCCTCGATCAGATCGAGCAGCGGCACGCCGCGATTCAGATAGCCCTTGGCGATGCTGACCACCAGCCGCAGGTTGCGCTCGATCATGACCTGACGCGCGGAGAAATCGCCGTCCTTGGCCAGCGTCGAGAAATGGAGTTCTTCGGGAGCCGACAGCAGCGGCTTGATGCTGATGCGGTTCAGATAGTGCTGAACGGTATCGGCGGCGAGTTCGGTATGCAGGGCGCTGCGGAATTCGTCCTGCTCGGTGGCGACCGCTTCGGTCGCGCCCTCTTCCTCGTCGCTCTCGCGCTCGCCTTCGTCATCGTCGCGCGCGACCGCGTCGCCGTCGTCGGCCATCAGATCGGTCTCGCGCAAACCGACCGAGCCCGCGCCGGGCGCGATCGGTTCGTCGGTCAGGGGAATCAGCTCGGCCGCCAGATCGTGATCGTAGCCATCGGCTTGACCGTCACGATGTGCCACACCAGAACGTGCTTCCGGTTGCTTGGCACGACGGGTGCGGCTGACGGTTCCGGAGGAGACTGTTTTCTGGCGTGGCATGAACCCTCACTGTGGCGGCAAATACCGCATCGGATCGACCGGTTTCCCGTTCCTGCGAACTTCGAAATGCAGTTTCACGCGATCGGCATCGGTATTGCCCATCTCTGCAATTTTCTGACCCCGGCGGACCGTTGCCTGTTCGGTCACGACGACCTTGTCGTTGTGGCCGTAGGCAGTAAGAAAAGTCTCGTTGTGTTTGATGATGACAAGATTCCCGTAGCCGCGCAAGGGGCCTACGTGAATCACCCGACCGTCGTCCGCGGCGAGCACCGCATCGCCGCGCTGACCGCTGATATCGATGCCCTTGTTGCCCTTTTCGTCGAAGCGTCCGAGCAGCGAACCGCGCGCGGG
>NZ_JCBAJO010000184.1:0-9206 GCF_059772245.1 Cupriavidus sp. R6-3 | reverse complement strand
TTCGTACGCCGACGACCGCGACCGCTACTACCGCGATCGCCACTACAAGAAGAGCAAGTACAAGAACAAGCACCGCTACCACCGCCGCGGCCATCGTGACTGGGACGATTGATGGCGGGTTGATGCAGTGACAGCCAGTTCGACGGGCCGCGCAAGCGGCCCGTTTTGTTTTGCGCGATGGGTGCTCGGGTGCTCGGGTGCTCGGGTGCTCGGGTGCTCGGGTGCATCTGGTGCATCTGGTGCATCTGGTGCATCTGGTGCATCTGGTGCATCGGGTGCTCGGGTGCTCGGGTGCTCGGGTGCTCGGGTGCATCTGGTGCATCTGGTGCATCTGGTGCATCTGGTGCATCGGGTGCTCGGGTGCTCGGGTGCTCGGGTGCTCGGGTGCATCGGGTGCTCGAGTGCTCGGGTGCGCGGGCGCTCGGACGCTCGGACGCTCGGACGCTCGGGCTCGGGCTCGGGCTCGGGCTCGAGCGGTGGGGCGGTGGGGAGTGAGGCGCCAGGGCGGGCGCGCCGTCAGGCGGCGGCGATTGCTGTTTGGATGGCCGGTGTAGGGGCGACCGGTCGATCCCCATCATCCCGCCGCAAGCCCGCATCGAACCCGAGGCCGTAAACGACGATGCCCGTGCGCGGGGCACGGGCATCGGGACACCAGGCAGACCGCCGAAGCGGTCCGGCAGCCGGCGTGCTTACTTCGCGGCGCCTTCGGTGAAGACGTCGAACTTGCCTTGGCGGGCACCTTCGCTGAACACGTCGAACTTGCCTTGGCGGGCGCCTTCGCTGAACACGTCGAACTGGCCCTGGCGGGAGCCTTCGGTAAATACGTCGGTCTGGCCGACCTTGGCGCCGTCGGTGTACGGGTCGAACTTGCCGGCCTTGGCGAACGCCGGAGCGGCGGTCAGGGTGGCAACTAGGGCGGTGGCGGCGGCGGTCAGGGCAAAGCGGGAGATCGTCATGATGTGTCCTTTCTTCTGTTTGGGAGGACGTCCGCGCCGGCGGGGTTTCGCTGCAGTGCGGCATCCGATGGCTGCATATTAGGCATTTCCCTTATATGAATAAACATTACCGCACACAATGATTAGTTCTATAAAGAACAACAAAAACCCCAAGCTGTGGAAAAATGGGGAAGAAAAAAGGGAGACTGTGCAATGGATCGGCTGCAATCGATGCGCGTGTTCGCCAAGGTGGTCGAACTCGGCAGCTTCGCCCGTGCGGCGCAGCAACTGGAAATGTCCAACGCGGTGGTGACCCGCTATGTCGCGGACCTGGAGAGCCATCTGGGCACGCGGCTGCTGAACCGGACCACCCGCAGCCTGTCGCTGACCGATGCCGGCGAAACCTATCTGCAGCGCTGCCAGCAGATCCTGGAAGACGTCGAGGAGGCCGAATCGGTGGTCACCGCGCGCAGCCAGTCGCTGTCCGGCACGCTGCGGATCGTCACGCCAGTGATGTTCGGATTACATCTGCTGCCCGACATGCTGGCCCGCTTCCAGCAGATGTATCCCGACGTGGTATTCGATGTGCTGCTGTCGGACCGCAGCATCGATATCGTCGAGGAAGGCCGGGACGTCGGCATCGTGCTGTCCGACCTCGGACTGGGCTCGCATCTGGTGGCGCGGCCGCTGCTGTCGGCCGAAGTGATCCTGTGTGCCTCGCCCGGCTATCTGCGCGCCCATGCGCCGCTGCGCCATGCCCATGAACTGACCCAGCACCGGTGCATCGCCATGCGGCTGACCAATGCCGAGCACGCCTGGACGCTGTCCGGTCCCGAAGGCGAGGTGACCGTGCCGATCCGGCCTGGGCTGGTCTGCAGCAATGCCGAACTGGCGCACCAGGCGGCGCTGGCCGATCTCGGCATCGCGATGCTGTCGTCGTATCTGGCCCGGCCCAGCATCGAAGCCGGACTGCTGGAGCACATCCTGCCGCAATACCAGCTGCCGCGCCGCGACATCAGCGTGGTGTATCCGAGCCGCAAATTCCTGCCGACCAAGGCGCGGGCCTTCATCGACTTCCTGCTGGAAGAGGGGAAGAAGAAGAGCGCGGACGGAGCGGGTGGGGCGGCGGCAGCCGCGGCCGTCGCCGCGGACCATCACGCGGCGAGCTAGCCGAAGAGCCCGAAGGAACGCCGAAGAAGGCGGAAGAACGCAGAAGAACCCAGACCGACCCGGAAGAACGCCAGCAACCGAGGCCGGCGTGTGCCTCCCTCGGCCGGTCCCTCGCTCGTACGTCTTATTCGCTGGCGCTGGCCGCCGTCTTGGCGCGGGCGGTCTTCTTGGCGGGGGTCTTGCTGGCCGCCTTGGCCGCGACCTTGGTGCCGGTCTTGGCGGCGGTCTTGGCCGCAGCCTTGACGGCGGTCTTGCTCGCCGGCTTGCCGGCCGCCGCGCCGGCTTCGCCGGATTCGGCGGTCTTCGCGGCGGACTTGGCCGCGGCCTTGCCTGCCGCGGTCTTGGCGCCCGGCTTCGGCTCGCGCACCTCGAACTCGAAACCGATCTTGCCGTCCGGCTGCTTGACCAGATAGGCCTTGAAGTTGCGGCCGGTACGCGAGGACTTGAAGCCGGTCAGCAGGTCCGTGCGGCCCTGGTCCAGCAGCTTGCCGATCTGCTCGCGCGAGATCTCCTGCTGCAGGATGATCTTGCCGGTGGTGAAGTCGCACGACTTGGGCGACCCGACCGCGTTCTCGCAGACGTACTTCATGCCGTGCTCGAACACCGAGCCGCTGCACTTCGGGCAGGTGCCGACCGGCTCCTGGCCGCTGAAGTCGACCGGCTCGCCGTCGTTCTCGTCCTCGTTCTGGCCGAAGTCGAACTCCATCTTGTAGTTGCCGTCGTCGTCGCGCGCCAGCTTCAGGATCGCGGCGAAGGGGCGGCCCATCTTGCTGCGGAAGCCCTGCAGCGGCCCGATCTCCTTGTCGCGCAGCAGCGTCTCGACCTCGTCGATCTCGAACTGCCGCCCGCCGGGGATCTTGCTGATCGAGAAGTCGCACGCCGTGCAGGCGAAGCGGCGGTAGTTCTCCTTGACCTGGCCCCCGCACTGCGGACACGGCGTCTGCAGCGTCGCGTAGTCGCCCGGGATCGTGTCGCTGTCGTATTCCTTGGCGCGCTTGACGATCTGCTGCGTCATCTGCGCGATCTCGCGCATGAACTCGTCGCGCTTGAGGCGGCCGCGCTCGATCTGCGCCAGCTTGTGCTCCCACTCGCCGGTCAGCTCGGCCTGCGTCAGTTCCTGGACCCCGAGACCGCGCAGCAGCGTCATCAGCTGGAACGCCTTGGCGGTCGGAATCAGCTCGCGGCCCTCGCGCACCAGGTATTTCTCGGTCAGCAGCCCTTCGATGATGGCCGCGCGCGTCGCCGGCGTGCCCAGGCCCTTGCCGGCCATCGCCTCGCGCAGCGCGTCGTCGTCGACCAGCTTGCCCGCGCCTTCCATCGCCGACAGCAGCGTCGCTTCGTTGTAGCGCGCCGGCGGCTTGGTGGTCAGCCCGACCGGCTCTACCTTGTCGGTGCGGACCTTCTCGTCCTTGCCCACCGGCACCAGGTTGGCGTCGTCGCCCTGCGCCTCGCGGCCGTAGACCACCAGCCATCCCGGATTGACCAGTACCTTGCCTTCGGTCTTGAAGTGGTGGCCGGCGACCTCGGTGATCCGCGTGGTCACCTGGTATTCGGCCGCCGGGAAGAACACCGACAGGAAGCGGCGCACGACCAGGTCGTACAGCTTCTGCTCGGGCTCGGACAGGTTCTTCGGCGCCTGCAGCGTCGGGATGATGGCGAAGTGATCGCTGATCTTGCTGTTGTCGAAGATCCGCTTGTTCGGCTTGATCCAGCCGCTGGACAGGATCTTCCTGGCATGCGGCAGATAGTTCGGCGAGCTGTCGGCCAGCATGTCCATCGTCTGCTGGACCGTGCCCATATAGTCCTCGGGCAGTGCGCGCGAATCGGTACGCGGGTAGGTCAGCACCTTGTGCTTTTCATACAGCGCCTGCGCCAGGCCCAGCGTGTTCTTGGCCGAGAAGCCGAAGCGCGAGTTGGCCTCCCGCTGCAGGCTGGTCAGGTCGAACAGCGCCGGCGACAGCTGGGTCGACGGCTTGGATTCCTCGGTGACGGTGCCCGGCTTGTCGCGGCACGCGGCGACGATGCTCTTGGCCTCGGCCTCGCTCCACAGCCGCGACTCGCGCGCCTCGGGATCGAACTCGTTCTTCTTGAACTTCGGGTCGAACCAGCGGCCCTCGTACAGGCCGGCCGCGGCGATGAATTCGGCGCGCACTTCCCAGTAGTCGCGCGGCACGAAGTGTTTGATCTTCTCCTCGCGCTCGACCACGATCGAGAGCGTCGGAGTCTGCACCCGGCCTACGGTCGTCAGGAAGAAACCGCCGCCCTTGCTGTTGAAGGCCGTCATCGCACGGGTGCCGTTGATGCCGACCAGCCAGTCCGCCTCCGAGCGGCAGCGCGCGGCGTCGGCCAGCGGCAGCATCTCGGCGTCCTCGCGCAGGCTGGCGAAGCCGTCGCGGATCGCCTGCGGCGTCATCGACTGCAGCCACAGGCGCTGCACCGGCTGCCTGGCCTTGGCCTGCTGCACGATCAGCCGGAAGATCAGCTCACCCTCGCGCCCCGCGTCACAGGCGTTGATCAGGCGGGTGACGTCCTTGCGCTTGATCAGCCGGTTCAGCACCTTCAGGCGCGACTCGGTCTTGGCGATCGGGCGCAGGTCGAAGTGCGGCGGGATCACGGGCAGGTTGGCGAAGCTCCACTTGCCGCGCTTGACCTCGTATTCGTCCGGTGCGGCGATTTCCACCAGGTGGCCAACCGCCGACGAGAGCACATATTCGTCGCTCTCGTAATACTCGTCATGCTTGGTAAAGCCCCCGAGCGCACGGGCGATATCGGCCGCGACCGATGGCTTTTCCGCGATGATGAGAGCTTTGGACATGGGTGGGAATCCTTGCCGGCCGCCCCTTGGCGGACCGCGTTTGGCACAGCACTAATATGTAAACAGCACACTTGAGGCCCCCCGGGGGCCATGAGGCGCCAATAATAAGCGGGGTATTGACAACGGTGCAAGGCGAGTTCCATCCCCGCCTTCGCGCCTCATCCTTGGGCCGGACTCGTTCCAGACCCAGCCCCTGCGGGCTTCAAAGGCCGCTTTCTCCCTGCTGTGACCGGCCCGATCCGTCAGGATTCAACCAGCCGAGCAGATCCGGCGGCGGTTCCGCGCCGGCCGGCATGGCCGCGCCGCGGCCCAGCAGCCGGGCCAGCGTGTCGGCGTGGGGCAGCAATGTGCCATAGAACTGGGGCGCCCCGCCGGCGGCATCCTGCACCAGCACGGTCGGGAAGTTCTCGATGTCGATGTCGCCCAGCGCGTCGGCATGCGTCTCGATATCGATCCAGACGAAGCAATCGCCCGGATGGCGCGCCGCCTGCTCGCGCCAGACCGTCAGATAGTCGCGGCAGGTGCCGCACCACTCGGCGCACAGGCACGCCACCAGGCGACCCTCGGGGTGGGCCCGCAACGCCGCCGCTATCGCGGCCGCATCGCGTTCGGGAAAGTAAACGGCCATCGGTCATCCAAACATGAGCCTTCATGCGATTGATCGAGCACGTGACCAACGCCGTGACGGCCACGGTGACAAGCGCCTGATCGGGCACGAGGAACGGCGATTGTAGCGACTCCGGCCGCCTGACGTGCTGGGCGGCGTTTACGCCTGGGCCAGACGCCGGTACAGATTGCCCGGCATCCGCTCGACCGCACCGATCAATTCCAGTTGCAGCAGCGCCGCGGTAACGGCCTCCGGCGGCAGCCCGGTACGGATGCACAGCGTGTCGGGATCGACCGGATCGTACGCCAGCGCGGTGCCCAGCGCATCGGCGGCGGCGGACGACCGCGCCGCGGTCTCCGGCTTGCCGGCGGCACGCGAGCCTCCCGCCCACGAATCTGCCCTCGAACCTGCCCACGGACTTGCCCGCGGATCTGCCAACAAACCCGGTTCCTCGAACACATCCTGTGGCGACGCCACCAGCTTGGCCCCCTGCTGGATCAGCCGGTGGCAGCCCGCCGCCAGCGGCGCGTGGATCGAGCCGGGCACCGCGAACACCTCCCGGCCGAGCTCGGCCGCCAGCCGCGCGGTGATCAGCGAACCCGAACGCAGCGCCGCCTCGACCACCAGCACGCCGCGGGCCAGCGCCGCGATCAGCCGGTTGCGCTGTGGAAAATGCTGGCTGCGCGCCGGCGTACCCAGCGGGAATTCGCTGAGCAGCAGCCCTTCGGCGGCAATCCGCTGCCCCAGGGCGCGATGGCAGGCCGGATAGCAGCGGTCCAGCCCGGTCCCCACCACGGCGATGGTGCCGCCCGGGCCGGCTAGCCCGCCCGCATGCGCCGCCGCGTCGATGCCGAGCGCGAGGCCGGACACGACCGTGATTCCGGCGCTGGAAAACGTGGAGGCGAATAGTTCGGCGTCCCGCACCCCTTGCACGGTGGCGCTGCGCGCGCCGACCACCGCCAGCGCCGGCCTTTGCAGTATCTCGAGCCGGCCGCGAGCGTACAGCAGCAGCGGCGGGTCGGCGAGGTCAAGCAAGGGGCGGGGGTAGGCCGGGTCCGCCAGTGTCAGCAGGTGGTGGCCGGGTTCGCGCAGCCACGCCACGGTGCGGCCGATCCTGGCCGACAGGGCCGCATCCGGCCGCGCCCGGACGTCCCTGGCCACGGGGCCCGGCAGCCAGCGCGCAAGCTGCGCTTCCCCCGCCGCCAGCACCTGTTGCGGCAGCCCGAACTTGTCCAGCAGCAGCCGAGCGGTCCGGCGCCCAAGGCCCGGCACGGCCTCCAGGCGCAGCCAGGCCGCGACCTCGTCCGGGTCGATCATGGCGGCGCACGCTTCGGGAGCAGAGCAGGGTTCCGGCATAGGCGGCGTTCTATATGCTGTTCATTCCACTTCTGCGATCGGTTCGGCTTCGGATCGACCGGCGGGCAACGGCACCAGCACGCTGCCCGGCATCAACTCGCGGACGGAAGACACGATGTTCACGACGGCGATACCGCCCAGGCCGGCGGAACCCGACACCAATTCGACCGTACCCAGGTTCTGCGCCGGCACATCGGGCGGCAGCCGCGGCAAGACCTCACCGCCTCGCCGGTCGCGCGGGTCGGCGGCGGACGGTGCGTACACCTGCCAGCGGCTCCCAACCGTGGCGTCGAGCGGCATACCGATCACATACGCAACATCGCCGGCGGCGCCGAACTGCCGGCCATCGGGTAGCGCCACGATGCTGGGACCCGCGACGCAGGGCAGGGCGACCATCAACCCCGCGAGGGCGAGGCTCCGCGCAGGCCGGCGTGCCGGCCACCACAGCCACCACCGCCGCCACAGACGGCACAGACACCACAGAGGCCATTGCCGCCATTGCCGCCATTGCCGCCGCAACCGCCACACCGGCGCCGCCTGAGGTTCTTTGGTAAGATCGCGCACTTTGTTGAGCCGGTTGGATGTCCTGGCCGGATTGACGGTTCCGAACAGCGGGGTACCCAACAGCGGGTACCTCAACAGCGCGCAGCGACCGCCGGCGCGCCTTGATTTTTTCCATTCGCGCCCCGATTTTGCTGACATGGCCCCTGCCGCGACAATGCGACAACGGCCCATTCGACAGCAGCGGCAAGCAACGGCGGCATCGGCGTCGCGCATCAGCACCATGGCCAAACTCGACATCCTCACCTACCCGGACCCCCGCCTGCACATCGTGGCCAAGCCCGTCGCGCAGGTGGACGACCGCATCCGCCAACTGGTCAAGGACATGGCGGAAACCATGTACGAAGCCCCCGGCATCGGCCTGGCGGCGACGCAGGTCGACGTGCACGAGCAGGTCATCGTGATCGACATCTCGGAGACCCGCGACGAGCTGCGCGTCTTCATCAATCCCGAGATCGTCTGGGCCAGCGACAACCGCAAGGTCTGGGAAGAGGGCTGCCTGTCGGTGCCCGAGGTCTACGACCGCGTCGAGCGCCCCGACCGCGTGCGCGTGCGCGCGCTCGACGAGAACGGCGAGACCTTCGAGCTCGAGGCCGACGATCTGCTGGCGGTCTGCATCCAGCACGAGATGGACCACCTGAAGGGCAAGGTCTTCGTCGAATACCTGTCGCCGCTGAAGCTGAACCGCATCAAGTCCAAGCTGCAGAAGCGCGCGCGTACCCGGATGTAAGCGCGCACCAGTCACGCGCAATCCAGCGGCAGCCCGCGCCAGCGGGTTTGCTATGCTGATGCCTCCCTTGCAGTCTCCGCACCGGCCGCCCTCGCGGCCGGTGTTGCCTTTCAGAGTCCAACCGTCCAGCCGGAGCGTTCCATGACCAGCCCCGCCCCCTTGCGCGTCGCCTTTGCCGGCACGCCCGAATTCGCGCGCGTCGCGCTCGCGGCCATCGTCGAGGCCGGCTTTCCGGTGGTGGCGGTGCTGACGCAGCCGGACCGGCCGGCGGGACGCGGCATGCAGCTGCAGGCCAGTCCGGTCAAGCAGCATGCGCTGGCGCAGGGGCTCGGTCCGATCCTGCAGCCGCGCTCGCTGCGCCGCCATGGCAAGTATCCCGAGGAAGCGGTCGCCGCGATCGACGCGCTCGCCGCGCAGGCGCCCGACGTGATGGTGGTCGCCGCCTATGGCCTGATCCTGCCGGCCGAGGTGCTGACGCTGCCGCGCCATGGCTGCCTGAACATCCACGCCTCGCTGCTGCCGCGCTGGCGCGGCGCCGCGCCGATTCACCGGGCCATCGAGGCGGGCGACGCGCAGACCGGCATCACGCTGATGCAGATGGACGAGGGCCTCGATACCGGCGCGATGATCGCGCGCGAAGCGGTGCCGATCGGCGAGGACACCACCACCGGCACGCTGCACGACACGCTGGCGGCGCTCGGCGGCCGCATGATCGTGCAGGCGCTGCGGCGGCTGGCGGCCGACGGCGCGCTGCCGGCCGAGCCGCAGCCGGAGCAGGGCGTCACCTATGCCGAGAAGATCGGCAAGGACGAGGCCAGGCTCGATCTGCGCCGCGCCGCGGTGGAACTCGCCCGGCAGATCCGCGCCTTCAATCCCTTCCCCGGCGCCAGCGTGCAGATCGGCGACGCGGCGATCAAGTGCTGGCAGGCGCAGCCGCTGGCACGCGCGCCCGAGCATGGCGACGCTGCACCCGGTACGGTGCTCGCCGCCGACGCGCAGGGCGTGGTGATCGCCTGCGGCGAAGGCGCGCTG
>NZ_JCBAJO010000183.1:0-9220 GCF_059772245.1 Cupriavidus sp. R6-3 | reverse complement strand
GCCAATGCGGCTATCGCCATGTCGGCTGGGCGCAGGCGGGCTTTCTCGGCGACGAACTCGACTCCGACCGCTATCCGAACACGGCGCTGCTGAACCGGGCGCTGCGCGACCTGCGCGACGGCGATATCGCGATGGCGCATCTGGGCATCTGGTCGCGCCGCGATCCGTGGGCGCCGGCCGTGCTGGAGCCGCTGATCGAGGGGCTGCGCCGCAAGGGCTTCTGCTTCGCCACGCTGCGCGAGCATCCGGACTACCGCTCGGCCAGGCCGGCCGGCGCCAGGGGAGGGCCCAACTGATGCTGCAGACATTGGACGCCTGGCTCGGCGATCTGGAGGGCGCGCTGTTCCAGCACGTGGTGCTGCCGGTGGTCTACGCGCTCGGCCTCGGCGGCTATGCCGAGGACGCCTTCACCGGCACCGAATGGCTGGTGGTCGGGTTGCTTCAGCTCACGGTGATGGTGGCGCTGCTGTGGCCGCTGGAGCGGCTGCGTCCGGTCGAGCCGGTCACCGATCGCGCCGCGATCCGCACCGACATGCTCTACACGATGATCCACCGGCTCGGCCTGTTCCGGCTGGTGCTGTTCTTCACGCTCGATCCGGTGGTCGACGCGATCGAAGGACGCCTGCACCTGGCCGGCTGGCAGCGGATCAATGTCGAGGACTGGTGGCCGGGGGTCACCAGCGAGCCGCTGGTCAGCTTCCTGGTCTATCTGCTGTTGTTCGATCTGCTCGGCTACTGGTATCACCGCCTGTCGCATACCGTGCGCTGGTGGTGGTGCCTGCACGCGGTCCATCACAGCCAGCGCCAGATGACGCTGTGGAGCGACAACCGCAACCACCTGCTCGACGATCTGCTGCGCAGCCTGGTGTTCGCGGTGACCGCGCTGGCGATCGGCGTCGAGCCGTCGCAGTTCCTGCTGCTGGTGGCGCTGTCGCAGCTGATGCAGAGCCTGCAGCATGCCAATGTGCGGCTGCATTTCGGCCGCATCGGCGAACGCCTGCTGGTGTCGCCGCGCTTTCATCGCACGCATCATGCGATCGGCATCGGGCACGAGGCGCACGGACAGCCGGCGCGGCTGGGCGGCTGCAACTACGGCGTGCTGTTCCCCTGGTGGGACATGCTGTTCGGCACGGCCCGCTTCGTCGACGACTACCAGGCCACCGGCATCCGCGACCAGTTGCCGCCGCCGGCCGGACGCGGGCGCGACTACGGCGCCGGCCTGCTGCAGCAGCAGTGGTACGGCGTCAAGCGCTGGTTCCGGCGGGCCTAGGCGGTGGCCGCGGCCGTCTCCCCGCGGAGATCGCCGCCACGGAGATCGCCGCCACGGAGTTCGCCGCCACGGAGATCGCCGCCACGGAGATCGCCGCCACGGAATTCGCCGCCATGGAATTCGCCGGCGCGGAGGTTGCTGCACGGACGTCGTCTGCGCGGACGATGCCGCTCCGACACGATGCGTTGCCGGCACGTGTGCTAGTCTGTCCCACCTGAATCGGCCCCGATGGCGAGCCGTTGCCGCGCCGCCGCGCGCGGCGCGCGCCGCCCGACCTGGACGGTTGACCGGGGCGTCCGACCTGATCGACCGACCCGGTCGGCGGACCCGCAGCCGCTCCGTCTCCACCTTCGCATTACGCATGAACGACCTCGTCCGCTCCTTCGTCCGCGCGCTGATCAGCCAGCTGCATCCGCGCATGCTGGCGCTGACCGTGATTCCCTTCGTGCTGGCCACCGTGTTCTGGGGCGGCCTGCTGTATTTCACCTGGGATCCGGTGATGACCGCCGCGCGCGGCTTCCTCGAAACCTCGATCTTTACCAGCTGGATCTACGGCGCGCTTGACTGGTTCGGCCTGTCGTCGCTGCGCGCGGTGGTGGCGCCGCTGTTCGTGGTCGCGCTGACGATTCCGCTGGCGGTGGCCTCGCTGCTGCTGTTCATCGGCCTGTGGTCGGTGCCCGCGGCGGTGCGTTTCCTCGAGCGCAGCTATCCGGAACTGGCCAAGAGCAAGGGCGGCAGCGTGCTGGGCAGCGTCTGGCATTCGCTGTCGAGCACCGGCGTGTTCCTGCTGCTGGTGCTGATCTCGCTGCCGCTGTGGCTGGTGCCGCCGTTCTTCGCGCTGGTCCCGCCGCTGCTGTGGGGCTGGCTGACCTATCGCGTGATGACCTACGACGCGCTGGCCGACCATGCCAGCGCCGACGAGCGCAAGGCCATCATGCGGCGCCACCGGATGCCGCTGCTGATCATCGGCGTGGTGGTCGGCCTGCTGGGCTCGGCGCCGACGCTGCTGTGGGTGTCCTCGGCGGCGATCATCTTCCTGTTTCCGTTCGTGCTGGCCGGCGCGCTGTGGCTCTACGCGCTGATCTTCATCTTCTCGGCGCTGTGGTTCGGCCACTACTGCCTGCATGCGCTCGGGCAGCTGCGCGCCGAGCGGCAATCGGTGGCGCCGCCGCCGGCCGGGCCGGACGTCATTGAACTGGCGCCGTCTGACGTGCGCCGCATCGAATCATCCTGAAAAGAGGGGCATCATGGGTTTCGGCCTGATCGTGATCGGCGACGAGATTCTGTCGGGACGACGCGAGGACAAGCACATGCGGCGCGCGATCGCGCTGCTGGCCGAGCGCGGACTGGCGCTGCAATGGGCCGAGTATGTCGGCGACGAGCGCGAGCGCATCACCGCGACGCTGCGCCGCACGCTGGCGGGCCCGGACGTGGTGTTCTGCACCGGCGGCATCGGCGCAACGCCGGACGACCATACGCGCCAGTGCGCGGCGGCGGCGCTGGGCGTGCCGCTGGAGCTGCATCCCGAGGCGAGGGAGCTGATCGCGCAGCGCATCGCTGAAACCGCGGGCGGCGATCCGGTCAAGGCGGATCTGTCGCTGCCGGAGAACCAGCATCGCTTCAAGATGGGCGAGTTTCCGCGCGGCGCCCGCATCATCCCCAACAGCTACAACCGGATCCCGGGCTTCTCGATCGGCGACCACCATTTCATGCCGGGCTTCCCGGTAATGGCGTGGCCGATGATGGAGTGGGTGCTGGACAACCAGTATTCGCACCTGTTCCACCAGGTGCAGCACGTCGAGCGCGCCTTCCTGGTGTTCGAGGCGCCGGAGTCGACGCTGACGCCGCTGATGGAGCAGGTCGAGGCCGCCTTCCCGGGCGTGCGTGTGTTCAGCCTGCCGTCGGTCGGCGACGCCCAGCGCGGCGAGCTGTACGCGCGGCGGCATATCGACCTGGGCGTCAAGGGTGCCCCAGCCCTGGTGGAGGCCGCCTACGCGATGCTGCGCGACGGCGTGCGGGCGATGGGATTCGAGGTGGTGGAGAACGCGGGAGCGGGCGTCAGCGCGGGGTGAGATGGCATTGCGCCACTGCGCTGCAAGATGCGGTGGGTTTGCTCCCCTCTCCCGCGTGCGGGAGAGGGAGGGACTCACTGGCCAAGAGTCTGCGCCTTCAGTGCGCCTTCAGTGCGACCTCAGGCCCCGTGCCACGGCAGCCCGCGCACGCACCAGCCCTCGACCGTCTTGCGGTGGTGGTGCTCGTCGCGCGGGCCTTCGAAGCCTTCCAGCACATCGATCGCGTAACGGTAGCCGGCCTCGGTGGCGACGCGGGCGGCGTGCTTGGAGCGCGCCGCGCTGCGGCACAGGAACAGCACCGGCGCGTCCTGCGGCACCTTTGCCTTCAGTTCCTCGACGAAGCGCGGATTCTGCGCGCCGCCGGGATAGCCCGACCATTCCACATGCAGCGACTGGCGCTCCGGCACGTCCGGGCCGCCGACCCAGTCCAGCTCGGCCTGGGTGCGCACGTCGACCAGCACCGCGTTCGGGTCGGCCATCAGCAGATCGTAGGCTTGCTGCGGCGTCAGCGCGCCGTAGTAGGGCAGTTGGTCCTGTTGTTGCCGCGCGTTGGCGGCCTGCAGAAGCGCGTCTCGGGTGGTCATTGCAAGGGACGGTTTGGATCGATGGAAGACGTGACGCCGATCGCGCCACGCCTGCTGCAAAGACCGTTATTCTACTCCGCCGGGCGCGGGGGCCGCGGTGCAACCGCAGTGGCAGGCCGGCGAGCCGGCTCGAAAACCGGCGCTGGCGCCAGCATGGTGCCGATGGCACCATGCTGGCGCCAGCATGGTGCCGATGGCACCATGTCGGTGCATTCGAACGCGACGATGCACCGGGTTGGGGTTTGCGGCCGGTGCCGATGCCGCCGGCACCCGCGCCTTCGAGCCGCCGTCGCGGCGGGTCCGGCATCCGTCGGAGCCTTGCGCCAACGCGGTGCAACGGCGCCTTTCCGCGCCGATGCACAGATTGCGGGAACGGGCGGGCTGCTGCGCGGCGCCGGCGTCACCGTCGCGCCCTAATCCGTGCGGACGTTGGCATGCTTTCTGCTAACATGCTTCGTCCTTTTGATGGCCGGTCGCCGCCGGCAGGCGGCAGCGATGCGCCCCCGGCGGCCGGCACGTGAATGGCTCCAACTGAACTCAGCCGAATTACCAGGAGATAGGCATGGCGCAGAGCGTTGCAGATGTGATGAAGCTGGTGAAGGAAAACGACGTCAAGTTCGTCGACTTCCGTTTCACCGACACCAAGGGCAAGGAGCAGCACGTGTCCGTGCCGACCTCGCACTTCGGTGACGACAAGTTCGAGAGCGGCCATGCTTTCGACGGCTCGTCCATCGCCGGCTGGAAGGGTATCGAGGCATCGGACATGCTGCTGATGCCGGATCCGAACACCGCCCATATCGACCCGTTCTACGAAGAGCCGACGCTGGTGCTGACCTGCGACGTGGTCGAGCCGTCCGACGGCAAGGGCTACGACCGCGACCCGCGTTCGATCGCCAAGCGCGCCGAAGCCTATCTGAAGAGCACCGGCCTGGGCGACACCGCCTACTTCGGTCCCGAGCCCGAGTTCTTCATCTTCGACGGCGTGACCTGGAACATCGACATGCAGGGCTGCTTCGTCAAGATCCATTCGGAAGAAGCGCCGTGGTCGTCGGGCCGCGAGTTCGAGCACGGCAACAGCGGCCACCGTCCGGGCAAGAAGGGCGGCTACTTCCCGGTCGCCCCGATCGACACCTTCCAGGACATGCGTTCGGAAATGTGTCTGATCCTCGAATCGCTGGGCATCCCCGTCGAAGTCCACCACCACGAAGTGGCCGGCCAGGGCCAGAACGAGATCGGCACCAAGTTCAGCACGCTGGTGCAGCGCGCCGACTGGACGCAGCTGCAGAAGTACGTGATCCAGAACGTCGCCCACACCTACGGCAAGACCGCGACCTTCATGCCGAAGCCGGTGGTCGGCGACAACGGCTCGGGCATGCACGTGCACCAGTCGATCTGGAAGGACGGCCAGAACCTGTTCGCGGGTAACGGCTACGCCGGCCTGTCGGAGTTCGCGCTGTACTACATCGGCGGCATCATCAAGCACGCCCGTGCGCTGAACGCGATCACCAACCCGGGTACCAACTCGTACAAGCGTCTGGTGCCGGGCTTCGAAGCCCCGGTCAAGCTGGCCTACTCGGCCCGCAACCGCTCGGCCTCGATCCGCATCCCGTACGTGGCGAACCCGAAGGGCCGCCGCATCGAGACCCGCTTCCCGGATCCGCTGATGAACCCGTACCTGGGCTTCGCCGCGCTGATGATGGCCGGCCTGGACGGCGTGCAGAACAAGATCCACCCGGGCGAGGCCGCGGACAAGAACCTGTACGACCTGCCGCCGGAAGAGGATGCGAAGATCCCGACCGTGTGCTCGAGCCTGGATCAGGCCCTCGAGTACCTGGACAAGGACCGCGAGTTCCTGACCCGTGGCGGCGTGTTCAGCAACACGATGATCGACGCCTACATCGAACTGAAGATGGAGGAAGTGACCCGCTTCCGCATGACCACCCATCCGCTTGAGTTCGAGATGTACTACTCGCTGTAAGCAGGCGCTGTCAGCACCCGCTGCAAGTACACCGTGCTTGTTGCACCAGGAAGGGGCGGCCTCGGCTGTCCCTTTTTGTTTGGCTCGCTAGAATTGGGCTTCCTCCGACCTCGATCCCTGCCGATGCGACGCCCGTCCATGACCGCGACCCTGTCTTCGTCCCGCCCGCCGCACCGCCCCGGTGCCGAATCGGCGCCGCCACCCCGGACCGGTGCATCGGCCGCCCTGTTGCTGGGCATCGCGGCGGGTGTGGCGGCGGCGTTCGGCGCACTGGGCGCGGCGCCCGCAGCGGCACAGTCCTCGGCGCAGTCCGCGTCGAACGGCTCGGAGATCTACGTCTGCAGCGGCCCGAAGGGCGTGCCCGAATACCGTAACGGCAATGGCGGCAAGGGCTGCAAGCGGCTGGACCTGCCCGACGTGCTGACCGTGCCGGTGACCCGGCAGGCGGCGCGGGGCGTTGGCGGCGGTGGCGGCGGCGGTGTCAATCCGGCGCCGATCGATGGCGCCACCGCGGCGAACTTCCCGCGCATCGACGCGGCCACGCAGCGCCGCCGCGACGGCGAACGCCGCGCCGTGCTGGAAGAGGAGCTGCGCAGCGAGCAGGCCAAGCTGGCCACGCTGCGCGCGCAATTCAACGAGGGCCAGCCGGAGCGGCAGGGCGACGAACGCAACTACCAGCGCTATCTGGACCGCACCGCCGCGCTGCGCGAGGACATCGCCCGCAGCGAGGCCAATGCGGCCGCGCTGCGGCGCGAGCTGGCCAACCTGAAGGATTGAGGATCGACCGATGCGCCGCCTGATTCGCAGCGTTTCACGCAAGGTCGGTGGCGCCGACCGCGCGCCGGCCGACGAGGACAGCGCGTCCCCGACGTCGCCGGCGCTGGCCGCGCTCGCCGCGGGGCTCGACATGATGCCGAACCCCGTGCTGCTGGTCGCGCAGCCCGGCATGCGCATCGTCTACGCCAACCCGGCCGCCGAGGCCAGCTTCGGCCTCTCGCGCAAGTCGATGCTGGAGTTGTCGCTGTCGGCGCTGTTCGGCCGCGCCGACGAGCTCGACGCGATGATCGATTCGGTGCTGGCGCGCCAGGTCGATGCGCGGCGCCAGGACGTGGTCCTGCAACCGCCGCTGCGCGAGCCGATGCACGCGCATGTGGTGATCGGCGGCATCGACGCGAGCCCCGGCACCGCGCTGGTCGAGGTACTGCCCAACGAGCAGAAGGTCCGCAGCGAAAGGGAGGAACGCATCCTCGACCTGACCTCGGCCAACAAGGAGCTGATCCGCAATCTGGCCCACGAGATCAAGAATCCGCTGGGCGGCATCCGCGGCGCGGCGCAGCTGCTCGAATTCGAATTGCCCGAACGCAGCCTGCGCGAATACACCCAGGTCATCATCAAGGAATCGGATCGCCTGCAGACGCTGGTCGACCGCCTGCTCGAGCCGCACCGGCATCCGCATATCGTGCGCGAGCTCAATATCCACGAGGTGCTCGAGCGCGTGCGCTCGGTGGTGCTGGCCGAATTCCCCAACGGCCTCGAGATCGTGCGCGACTACGACGCGAGCCTGCCCGAGCTGTCCGGCGATATCGAGCAGCTGATCCAGGCGGTGCTCAACATCGTCCATAACGCGGCGCAGGCGCTGGCCGAGCGCATCGCGCGCGGCGATGCGCAGATCGTGCTGCGCACGCGGGTCGCGCGGCAGGTCACGATCGCCAAGCGGCTGTACAAGCTGGCATTGGACTTGCATGTGATCGACAACGGTCCGGGCATTCCCGAGGATATTCGCGAACGCATCTTCTACCCGCTGGTATCGGGCAGGGATGGCGGCAGTGGGCTCGGTCTGACACTGGCGCAGACCTTCGTGCAGCAGCACGAGGGTCTGATCGAATGCGAGAGCCGGCCCGGCTGTACCGATTTCCGCATCCTGCTGCCGCTGCGCTGAACGACCCGGGACGGCCCCGGACGGGCTTGAGGGCTTAAGGGCTTAAGGGCTTAAGGACTCGAGGGCTTGAGGGCTTGCGGCCTTACGGCCCATGGCCCCCACGCCGGGTGGACAGCGCAGCGAAGGCGGACCTCCGAAACACCGAGCAGACAAGCGACGCACATGAAGCCGATCTGGATAGTCGACGACGATCAATCTATTCGCTGGGTCCTGGAAAAGGCCCTGGCCCGGGAGAGCCTGCTGTCCCGCAGCTTTACCAACGTGCGCGACGTCCTGTCGGCGCTCGAGGACGACGAGCCCCAGGTCCTGATCTCGGACATCCGCATGCCCGGCGGTTCGGGCCTCGATCTGCTGCAGGCGATCAAGGGCCGCCATCCGGGGCTGCCGGTGATCGTGATGACCGCCTACTCCGATCTGGACAGCGCGGTGGCGGCCTTCCAGGGCGGCGCCTTCGAATACCTGGCCAAGCCCTTCGACGTCGACAAGGCCGTCGAACTGATCCGCCGCGCGCTGGAGGAAAGCCTGCGCGAGGAGGAGATGGACGACCGCCTGCTCGACGCGCCCGAGATCCTAGGCCAGGCGCCGGCAATGCAGGACGTGTTCCGCGCGATCGGCCGGCTGTCGCAGTCGAACGTGACGGTGCTGATCACCGGCGAGTCCGGTACCGGCAAGGAGCTGGTCGCGCGCGCGCTGCACAAGCACAGCCCGCGCGCCAACGGCCCCTTCATCGCGCTCAATACCGCGGCGATTCCGAAGGACCTGCTCGAGTCCGAACTGTTCGGCCACGAGCGCGGCGCCTTCACCGGCGCGCAGACCATGCGCCGCGGCCGCTTCGAGCAGGCCGAGGGCGGCACGCTGTTCCTCGACGAAATCGGCGACATGCCGTTCGACCTGCAGACGCGGCTGCTGCGCGTGCTGTCGGACGGCAACTTCTATCGCGTCGGCGGCCACAACCCGCTGCGCGCCAATGTGCGCGTGATCGCCGCCACCCACCAGAACCTCGAAACGCGCGTCAAGGAAGGGCTGTTCCGCGAGGACCTGTTCCACCGCCTGAACGTGATCCGGCTGCGGCTGCCGCCACTGCGTGAACGGCCCGAGGACATCACGCTGCTGGCGCGGCATTTCCTGCAGAAGAGCGCCAAGGAACTGGGCGTCGAGCCGAAGCGCATGTCCGACGAGGCGCTGGCCTATGTCAGCACGCTGCCGTTCCCGGGCAACGTGCGGCAGCTGGAAAACCTGTGCAACTGGCTGACCGTGATGGCGCCCGCGCAGACCATCGAGGTCAAGGACCTGCCGCGCGAGATGATCGGCGGCGCGCCGGAAGGGCAGGCCGGCATGGCGAACTATGGCGTCGCGCGCGTCGCCGAGCCCGGCGGC
>NZ_JCBAJO010000182.1:0-9288 GCF_059772245.1 Cupriavidus sp. R6-3 | reverse complement strand
TTCCGCTTACCGTTACCGCCTGCCATGAAGCCGCAAGCCCAGACCCGCGACTGCTATCGCCACTTCCTGCCGATCACGACGCGCTGGATGGACAACGATGTTTATGGCCACGTCAACAACGTTGTCTACTACAGTTATTTCGACACCGTGGTGAATCGCTACCTGATCGAGCGCGGCGTGCTCGACATCGAGGCAGGGGACACCATCGGACTGGTGATCGAGACGCAGTGCAACTACTTCGCCTCGCTGAGCTTTCCCGAAACGGTGGTCGCGGGTCTGCGCGTCGCGCGGCTCGGCAACAGCAGCGTGCGCTACGAGGTGGGGCTGTTTCGCGAGGGCGATGACAGCGCCGCCGCGCAAGGGCACTTCGTGCATGTCTATGTCGATCGCCAGACGCGCCGCCCGGTGGCCTTGCCAGAGCCGCTGCGCAAGGCGCTGGAGCCGCTGCTGGTGGCGGCCGCGGATCGGTAGGAGCGTGAACGTGAACGCGCGCAGGTGCCGTGCCGGCCTGTCCCTCGCGCCCGGTATCGGGGGCGGGGCAGGGAGCGCGCCGCGCGGCGAATGTTGCGGTGCGGATGTGAACCGGAACCCGGTTTCGCGCGTTGCTGATCCAGATGACGCGGCCGCTCTCCCGCCGACCCCTCAATTTCTCGCCAGATCTGACGTTAGTGAGGCATGCGCGTGCGCAGGGCGGAAGATTGCCGGGCCGGGAGGCCGCGTCATGCAGATTTCCATGTGCTGCAAGCGGCTTATTTTTCGTATTACGGAAATGTCTGTAATGGAAACTTTAAGTCCGCTGTGTAAGTCATTAATCTTGCTAACAAATTCTTTTTTTTCTACACTGGCGCCATTCCCGATGCGCGCCCGAGAATCATGTCCCGGTTCGACCTTCCATTTCTGAGATTTCTCGGCACCCTGCCTCTGCCCACCGTGGCGGCGTCCATGCTGGTGTCGGCGGCGCTGATTGCCGCGCCCATGGCGGAGGCGGCGAGTCAATCGTCCAAATCCGCTAAAAAGACCGAAAAGGTCGTCAAAGTCCAAAAATCTTCGGCTAAATCGTCCGCCAAATCGTCGACCAAGTCGGCCAAGGCGAGCCGCTCGTCGAAGGGTTCGACGGTCGCCAAGACCAGCAGCCGCAAGGTCATCGTCTCCAAGAATGGCAAGCGCAAGGTCATTCTGGTCCAGCGTCAGGCCGCGCCCGTGCGCGCCGCCTACACGCCGCCGTCGCGTCCGTCGCTGGGCGAGGCGCTGGGACTGCGCGATACCGATGATGCGCTGTCGCTGCGCTCCAGCGTCGCGCTGGTGATGGACCAGAACACCAACGAAGTCCTGTTCCAGAAGAACGCGGCCGCGGTGCTGCCGATCGCTTCGATCACCAAGCTGATGACCGCGCTGGTGGTGATGGACGCGCGCCTGCCGATGGACGAGGTGCTGACCATCACCGAGGAAGATCGCGACACCGAGAAGCACAGCAGCTCGCGTCTGCGCTTCGGGACGCAGCTGACCCGGCAGGAGTTGCTGCTGCTGGCGCTGATGTCGTCCGAAAACCGTGCCGCCTCCGCCCTTGGCCGCCACTATCCGGGCGGCCTGCCGGCTTTCGTGCAGGCGATGAACCGCAAGGCGCGCGAGCTGGGCATGAACGACTCCCACTTCGTCGATTCGAGCGGCCTGTCGAGCAGCAATGTCTCGTCGGCGCTGGACCTGGCCCGGCTGGTCAAGGCGGCCTACCGCAATCCGACCATCCGCGCGTTCTCGACGCAGACCGAGCATGAGGTCAACGTGCTCGGCCGCACCCAGCACTACGTCAGCACCAATCGCCTGGTGCGCGGCGGCAACTGGGACATCGGCCTGCAGAAGACCGGCTTCATCTCCGAAGCCGGACGCTGCCTGGTGATGCAGGCGCGTGTCGGCGGCCGCGACGTGGTGATGGTGTTCCTGGATTCGTCCGGCAACCTGACCCGCTTCGCCGACGCCAACCGCGTGCGCGACTGGCTCGAGCATTCGCCGCCGTCGGCGCCGAACCGCTTCCCGAGCACGCCGAACCTGACGCAAGGCCCGGCCAATTCGCCGCACTATGTGCTGACGTCGCAGCAGGCCCGCGGCATCTGAACGGCAGCGCGGGCAAGCCCCTGCTGCAACGAAAGCCCGCAACGAAGCCCGCAACGAAAGACGCGCCCCTCGAGGGCGCGTCGTCGTTTCTGGAGCCCGCGGCCGCTTGGCCGGCTGCCTGGCCTGGCAGCAGTCAGCCGATCAGAGCAGCTTGCCCGGATTCATGATGCCCGCCGGATCGAGCAGCCGCTTGATGCCGACCATCAGCCGCAGTTCGAGCGGATCCTTGTAGCGGTGGAAATACTCGCGCTTGAGCTGGCCGATGCCATGCTCGGCGCTGATGCTGCCGCCATGGCGCATGACCTCGTCCAGTACCTCGGCCGTGACGGCCTCGCCGTGGGTCGTCGCCCAGTCCTGGGGCGCGCCGGCGGGACGCGACAGGTTGTAGTGCAGATTGCCGTCGCCGAAGTGGCCGAACACGAAGGGGCGGATCGCCGCGTCCAGCTGCTGCAGCCGCGCCGCCATCCGCTCCATGAATACCGGGATCGATTCGATCGGCAAGGAGATGTCGTGCTTCAGGTGCGGGCCGTCGGCGCGCTGCGCTTCGGAGATTTCCTCGCGCAGCTTCCACATCGCCTCGACCTGGCTCAGCGAGGCCGACACCGCCGCGTCCAGGCACAGGCGCTGTTCCAGCGCGTCGCCGATGGTCGCTTCCAGCAGCGAATTCAGCCCCGCCTCGTCGGTGGTGTCGGCCAGTTCGACCAGCACATAGGCGGGATGGCGGTCGGCGAACGGTGCCTGCACGCCCTCGGCATGCGTCAGCACCAGGTCGAGGCAGGGTCCGGTGAAGAATTCGAATGCCTGCAGCCGCGCGCCGCAGCGCGAATACAGCAGCGAAAACAGCTGCAGCGCCTGCTGCGGCGATTCCACCGCGGCCAGCACCACGGCGCGCTGATCGGTGCGCGGCAGCAGCCGCAGCGCCACGGCGGTGATCACGCCCAGCGTGCCTTCGGACCCGATCAGCAGCTGCTTCAGGTCGTAGCCGGTGTTGTCCTTGCGCAGCGTGCGCAGTCCGTGGAAGACCTCGCCGTCGGGCAACACCGCTTCCAGCCCCAGCACCAGCTCGCGCGCCATGCCGTAGCGCACCACGTTGACGCCGCCGGCATTGGTCGCGAGGTTGCCGCCGATCTGGCACGAGTCCTCGGCGGCCAGCGACAGCGGCAGCTGGCGGTCGGCGTCGTGGGCGGCGCGGCGCAGATTGCCGAGGATGCAGCCGGCCTCGGCCACCATCGTGTTGGCGATGGTATCGACCGAGCGGATCGCGTTCATCCGGTCCAGGCTCAGCACCACGTTGGCGGGGCGATCGTCGGGCGTCGCGCCGCCGCACAGGCCGGTATTGCCGCCGCGCGGCACCACCGGCACGCGCCACTGCTGGCACAGCGCCAGGCAGCGCGCGACTTCGTCGGTATTCCGGGGCCGCACCACGGCCTGGGCATCGCCCCGGTAGATCCCGCGCCAGTCGCTCAGCCAGGGCGCAATCGCCTGCGCATCGGTGGTCACCACATCGGGTCCCAGCGCCTCGAGCAGGCGCGGCAGAAAACCGGAGTCTTGCATCTCGTCGTGTGCTGTCTGTCGATATCGGGAAGGGGCGGAGCGCGCGGAATCGCGCTCCGGGGCGTGGCATGAGGGGCGGCGGCACGGGCCGCGGCACGGCCGGCGGCAGGGGCGGCGCGAGGCTGCGCGCCGCTGCATGTCGCTACCCGTCGCTATCCGTCGCTACACGTCACTATCGGCGGTATAGCCCATGCCGCGCGAAATCTGCAACGCCGTTTCCTTCAGGTTCTGCAGCCAGCTGTCCTGCAGCCGATCCGCCGGCGCCGACAGCGACAGGCCCGCCACCAGCCGGCGGGAGTCGTCGTAGATGCCTGCCGCGATGCAGCGCACGCCGAGCTCCAGCTCCTCGTTGTCGCGCGCATAGCCGTTGGTGCGGACCCAGTTCAGTTCGCGCTCCAGCTTGGACAGGTCGGTGATCGAGGTGCGGGTATGGCCCGCCAGGCCGGTGCGCGTGGCGTAGTTGCGCACCCGCGCGACCTCGTCCGCGGCGAGGAACAGCTTGCCGACCGAGGTCAGATGCAGCGGGGCGCGGCCGCCGATGGCGCGCACCACCTGCATGCCGGAGCGCTCGCTGTAGGCGCGTTCGATATAGACGATCTCGTCGCCCTGGCGCACCGACAGGTTGACGGTCTGGCCGGTGACGCGGTGCAGCGCGCGCATCGGCGCCAGCGCCGCCTCGCGGACCGAGAGCCGGGCCTTGACCAGATTGCCGAGCTCCAGCAGGCGCATGCCGAGCCGGTAGCTGCCCGGATCGGAGCGGTCGACGAAGCGGCACGCGACCATGTCGTTGAGGATGCGGTGCGCCGTCGAGGGATGCAGCCCGGTAGCCTGGGAGAGTTCCTTCAGACTGACCGGATCGGCATGCCGCGCGAGCGCATCGAGCAGCGTCATCATGCGTTCGATCACCTGGATCGACGTCTTGCCGGGTTCCTTCTCTGCTTCAGCCATGGGGAAATTGTTGCCATGCGGCATATTAAGCGACTGCCTGATTCTATCTCGCATCGTGAAAATTTCAATACGTGAAATGTCATAGTCGGGCATTCGGCACGTCGAAAGCCCCAAATTGGGGCAGCGGAAGGTCCCTGAAGGGCCCCCGCGGCCGATAAAAAGCGACCGTCGCGGCTCGCCGCAGTGGCGGACCCGCGGCGCAAAAGCGCATAATTGGGGGGTTTTGGGTCTGGAAAAAGGTAAGGAAACCATGCGAGTCGGTCTGTTCGTCACCTGTCTGGTGGACCTGATGCGGCCTGAGATCGGCTTTTCGGTGCTCAAGCTGCTCGAGAAGGCCGGCTACGAGGTCATGGTCCCCGAGGCCCAGACCTGCTGCGGCCAGCCGGCCTACAACTCCGGCGAGCGCGCCGCCTCGCGGGACCTGGCCGAGAAATTCCTGCGCGAGTTCGAGATGTTCGACTACGTGGTGGTGCCGTCGGGCTCCTGCGGCGGCATGATCCTGCATCACTACGGCGACCTGCTGCGCAACGATCCCGAACTGAACGGCCGCTACGAGCGCCTGCGCCCGCGGGTCTACGAACTGACCGATTTCCTGGTCAACGTGGCGCGCGTCGACAAGCTCGACAGCAACTTCTCCGGCCACATCACCTACCACGACTCCTGCTCCGGCCTGCGCGAGCTCGGCGTCAAGCAGCAGCCGCGCGCCTTGCTGGGCAAGCTGCCCGGCGTGCAGCTGACCGAGATGAAGGACTGCGAGGCCTGCTGCGGTTTCGGCGGTACCTTCTCGGTCAAGTACGGCGATATCTCGACCGCGATCGTCGACGAGAAGTGCGCCAATATCGCCGCCAGCGGCGCCGACGCGGTGGTGCTCGGCGACCTCGGCTGCATCCTCAATATCGAAGGCCGCCTGCGCCGGACCGGCGATACGCGCACCCGCGTGCTGCATATCGCCCAGGTCCTGGCCGGCGACGCCTGAACCCCGCATCGACCGCGGATCCACGCGCATCCCGCAAGAGGCCCCCACGCATGCAAGTCCACAGCATGGAATTCAAGGCGCGCGCCGGCCAGAAGCTGGCCGACCAGCGCCTGCAGCAGAATCTGAAGAAGCTGTCGACCAAGTTCGTCACCGCGCGCGCGGCGGCGATCGAGGACATCGACTTCGCCGCCACGCGCGAGGCGCTGAAGGAGCGCCGCGACCGTGCACTGGCCAACCTCGACGTCTGGCTGGCGACCTTCGAGGAGAACGCCACGCGCCGCGGCGCCACGGTACTGTTCGCCGAGACGACCGCCGACGCGGCACGGCTGGTTGGCGAGATCGCGCAGCGCCACGGCGTGCGCAAGGTCATCAAGAGCAAGTCGATGGTGACCGAGGAGATGCGGCTCAACGAGGTGCTCGGCGAGCTGGGCGTGCAGAGCATCGAGACCGATCTGGGCGAATACATCCTGCAGATCAACGACGCCGAGCCGCCGTCGCACATCATTGCGCCGGTGGTGCACAAGGACAAGGACGAGATCGCCGATCTGTTCGCCAGGGTCCACCAGAAGCCGCGGCTGACCGAGATCCCCGACATGACCCGCGAAGCCCGCGAGGTGCTGCGCCCGGAGTTCCTGTCGGCCGATATGGGCGTGACCGGCGGCAACTTCCTGATCGCGGAAACCGGCTCGGTGGCGGTGGTGACCAACGAGGGCAACGAGGGCATGTGTACCGTGATGCCGCGCGTCCACGTGGCCGTCACCGGCATCGAGAAGGTGCTGCCGACGCTGGAGGACCTGGCCACCGTGATGCGGCTGCTGCCGCGTTCCGCCACCGGGCAGGCGATCTCGAACTATTTCTCGCTGTTGACCGGCCCGCGCGCGCCCGGCGAGCAGGATGGCCCGGAGCATATGTACTTCGTGCTGGTCGATGGCGGCCGCACCGGCCTGATCGGCGGCGACTTCCAGGAGATGCTGCGCTGCATCCGCTGCGGCGCCTGCATGAACCACTGCCCGGTCTACCAGAAGATCGGCGGCCACGCCTATGGCTGGGTCTATCCGGGTCCGATGGGCAGCGTGCTGACGCCCAGCTATGTGGGCCTGGGCAATGCCATCGACCTGCCGCAGGCGGCCACGCTGTGCGGCGAGTGCAACCGCGTCTGCCCGGCGTCGATCCCGCTGTCTGACCTGCTGCGCAAGCTGCGCGAGAAGCAGATGGAGCGCGGCATGCGGCCCTGGCAGGAGCGCTGGGCGCTGCGCGCCTGGGGCTATGTCGCCAAGCGGCCGGGCCTGTACGCGCTGGCGACGCGGCTCGGCGCAGGCCTGCTGGCGCGCATGGGCCGCAACGACGGACGCATCGGCAAGCTGCCGCTCGGCGGCCGGGGCTGGACCGATACGCGCGACATGCCGGCACCGAGCGGCCGAACCTTCCGCGACCTCTACAAGGAAAGGAGGGCGAAGGCATGAGCGAACCGGCGAAGCCATCCCATCGGGGCAATCAGGCCGATCCGAGCCATCACGTGGCGGATCACGCAAGCAATCACGCGAATCAGGCGCCGCTGCGCGCCATGCGCGATGCGCTGGACCGCCATCGTGCCGGGGCGTTGCCCGCCGAGGCCCTGGTGCGCGCCTGGCGTGAACAGGCCCTGGCACTGACGCTGCCGCCGGTGTTCGGCCAAGCGATGGAGGAACTGCTGCGCCGGCTCGAGATGTCGGCGGTATTCGCGCAGGACAGCTGCTCGTTCTCCAGCACCGCGGTGACGGACCAGCTGGGGCGATGGCTGGCGAAGGCGGCGACCGCCTGAGCCACCCCACCCACATAGCCACGCAGCAGCTACGCAGAAACCCAGGCAGAAACCCAGGCAGAAACCCAAACAAGCAAAAACCCCGGCCGAGGCCGGGGTTCTTGCATGGCGAAGCAGGCGACGAATCAGCTCAGCAGCAGCGCGTCGTCGTCCAGCTGCTCGTGCCGGCTGCGCTCGAACATGCGCAGCAGGTCCGGCACGTCGAGGCCCTTGCGTTCCTCGCCCGACACGTCGAGCACCACCTGGCCCTGGTGCAGCATCACGGTGCGCTGGCCGTAGTCCAGCGCCTGCCGCATGCTGTGGGTCACCATCATCGTGGTCAGCTTGTTTTCCTCGACGATGCGGGCCGTCAGCTCGAGCACGAAGGCCGCGGTCTTCGGGTCCAGCGCCGCGGTGTGCTCATCCAGCAGCAGGATGCGCGAGGGCTGCAGCGACGCCATCAGCAGGCTGACCGCCTGGCGCTGGCCGCCGGACAGCAGGCCGATGCGGTCGGTCAGCCGGTTTTCCAGCCCCAGGTTCAGCAGCCGCAGCTTCTCGCGGAACAGCTCGCGCGACGAACGGTTCAGCGCAGGGCGGAAGCCCCGGCGCGAACCGCGCGCCATCGCCAGCGCCATGTTTTCCTCGATCGTCAGCGCCTCGCAGGTGCCCGCCATCGGGTCCTGGAACACGCGGGCGACCAGCGGCGCGCGGTCCCAGGCGGGCTTGCGCGTGACGTCGTTGCCGTCGATCGTGATGGAGCCGGCGTCCACCATCTGGTCGCCGCTGATGGCGTTCAGGAAGGTCGACTTGCCGGCGCCGTTCGAGCCGATCACGGCGACGAACTGGCCCGACGGAATCTCCAGGCTCAGTCCGCGCAGCGCGCGCGTCTCGATCGGCGTGCCGGGGTTGAAGGTCAGCTTCAGGTCTTGTGCGCGCAGCATGTCAGCCTCCATTCGCCTTGCGGCCGAACAGCTTCTTGCGCGTGGCCGGCAGCACCAGCGCGACCGTCACCAGCAGCGCGGTGACCAGGTTCAGGTCCTGTGCCTTCAGGCCGATGAAATCGCTGTTCAGCGCCAGCGCGATGAAGAAGCGGTACAGGATCGCGCCAAGCACCACGGCCAGCGTCGTCAGCACCAGCCGGCGGGCCGGCAGGATGGTCTCGCCGATGATCACCGCGGCCAGGCCGATCACGATGGTGCCGATGCCCATCGAGATGTCGGAGCCGCCCTGGGTCTGCGCGAACAGCGCGCCGGCCAGCGCGACCAGCGCGTTCGACAGCGCCATGCCGGCCAGCGTGGCGCGGCCGGTGGCGATGCCCTGCGCGCGCGCCATGCGCGGATTGGCGCCGGTCGCCCGCATCGCCAGCCCGAGTTGCGACGAGAAGAACCAGTCCAGGCCGAGCTTGGCGACGATCACGATGACCACCAGCACCAGCGGGCGCAGCATGAAGTCGGGCAGCCATTCCGGCTGCAGCACCGTGAACATCGTCGGCTCGGTGATCAGCGGCACATTGGGCCTGCCCATGATGCGCAGGTTGATCGAGTACAGCGCGATCATCATCAGGATCGACGCCAACAGATCCATGATCTTGAGCCGGACATTGAGCCAGCCGGTGATCAGCCCGGCGATCGCGCCGGCGACGATGGCGAGCGCGGTGGCGAGGAACGGGTCCTGGCCCATGGCGATCAGCGTGGCCGCGACGGCGCCGCCCAGCGGAAAGCTGCCATCGACGGTCAGATCGGGGAAATTGAGGATGCGGAAGGAGATCAGCACCCCGAGGGCGACCAGGCTGAAGATCAGGCCGATCTCCAGCGCGCCCAGAAGGGAGAAGAGGGACATGGTGAATCCTGTTGCGGTATGCGCGCCCGCCGGTGGCCGGGCGTGCTGACTGGCGCGGACGCCGCCGGCGGATCATGCGCCT